>NZ_JBGONQ010000003.1:0-272584 GCF_041439145.1 Vibrio sp. 1F255
GACAGCTCTGAAGGATCCTTCAACCGATCGCTTTGGCTTTAACTGATCGGCATTAGCTCATTGTTGAGCGCTTTTTTGTTGGCGATCTATGACTTCTTCTTTGTACTCGACAAAGTAAACTGATTAATCAGCGATTCAAGATGATCAGATAGCTCTTCTAAGTCATTGCTGATGTTGCGAGTTTCAGCCGCGGATTGCGATGTGTTGTTGGCGTGAGAGGTGATGGTTTCAACCTTTTGTTGAACATCTTGAGTCGCTTGTGTGGTGGATTGCGTTTGCTGCTGAATATTCTGTGCGTGAGCCAGCACCTGTTTCATCTCTTCGACCACACCATTCATTTCAATTGAAAGTGCGTCGATATCGGTTGAGCTTTGATGGGCTTGTTCGCAAACGCGATCGGCAGAAGTCAGCGACTCTTCGCTGCCTTGCTGGAACTGATGAATGATTGACTCAATACTGCCTGTTGCTTCAGCGGTTCGTGATGCAAGATGGCGAACTTCATCAGCCACCACCGCAAACCCACGACCTTGTTCTCCCGCACGTGCCGCTTCAATTGCTGCATTCAAGGCCAGAAGATTGGTTTGGTCAGCAATGCCACGAATCACACTCAATATTGAAGAGACCTCTCCGGTTTGCTCATTGAGTGTCAGTATTTTGTGTTTCACTTCTTCTATGCTGCTAACGAGGTTTTTTATCTCACTGCTTGCTTCGTGTGCTTGGTTGGCACTCTTACACGCCACATCAGCGGTGTGATTGATAAGCTCTGAAGCTGTTAAAGTCGCTTGTTCTACATTGACTTGTTGCGCCTGTATTCCTTCGACATTGTGTTGCACTTCTGCGGTTTCGCTTTGCTGGTCGCTGGCGGCTTGCTCGGTAATTTGCGCGACACTAGTCAGTTGGTTGGCAGACGCATTTAACTTGTGCGAGGTGCTTTGTACCTTTTCTAAGCTGTCGGATACGGTTCCCATGAACGAGTTGATGGAGTTAGCCAGCGTGCCAATCTCATCCTTGCTTTGTTCCGGCAGGCGAGTGGATAGGTTTTTATCGTTGCTGACTTGGGTCATAAAGCGAGAAGTCTGTTGCAGCGGGCGCACGATAATCTTACGAATTAATCCCATCGTAAGGACAAATCCGGCAAACGAGATCACTGCCATAATGCCAATAGCAGCCATGGTTTGAGTGTTAATCAGCGAGTTAACATGGTTAAGGTTATATTCGAGACGAATCGCACCCAAGACTTCACCTTCTGGTGCCATATGACAGGCGACACAATTGGTTCCTCGGTAATCTTCACTCGACTTCATTGGCAGAGCAATCACCAAGCCTTTGCCCCAATCAGCAGAAAAAGGTTCGATAACGGTTTCGCCCGCTAGCGCTCGTTTATCAATATCGTCAACCGGTGTTTGGTTGTCATTACCTGGGCCATATAACTTGCTGACAGCGTCGGCGCGTAAAACACGAACGTCTTCAATGCCTTCTTGAGCCAGTGCTTTCTGACGAAGGGTCTCTTTTTGTGCCATGGTGCCGGTGAGCATCATCATATTGAGGCTATCGAAGTAGTTACTTGCTTTGTCGTGAAGCTGCTCACTTAACACTGAGTTTACAAGTTGCTTTTGTTGCGAATATTGGAAATAGGTCGATATTGCCAGCAAAAAGGTGAACACGATGGCGAGGGCCACTAGGATTTTAAAGGTGATTGTTGAGCGCATAAGGTGTTTGTTTTTATTAATTATAATGACGCAAATACTGTACTAGTAAGAATTCCTACCACCTATGGGGTATAACGAATTGTGTGACCACACTCCGGTTGTGGTTATGTTTCTGTGATGTAGCGAGTTTGTGTCGTGTCTGATGTTGAAATGGAACGCGCTTCAAGCTCCTCGCTGTTCTTAAAACAGACTGTTGTTTTGGGAAAATTGAAGTGCAGCATCGAGTTTTGATTGTGCTGATAATTAGAAAAGCCTAGGTTGTTAATTAGCTCGATGTATTTGTCCGCTTGTCTTTTATCAATAAAGACTATTGTTTTAGACGACTTAGTGGTCAATTTATATCCAAATGGTTGTTTTGTTCAATTTAATAGCAAAAATTGTGGTTATAGCGTTGTGTTTCGAGGCTCATTCGATAAGATGAAAAGACCTCTATGATAGAGGTAGGGCAGCAACGGATACGCTGCTTCAAATACTATGGAATGTGACTTATTGGACACATACATGAAATTCAAGATTACATCACCGATTATTGAACCTACGGAAGGTTCACCACATCAGTTAATGCTTACTCACGCTTCTCGTTTTACCTCTTTTAAGACAAGCTCCCCTTTGAACGCCCTGTTCGACAACGTCTCTGCACGCTTCTTTACCGCTTATCGCTCCTATTGTTATTCGTTTTATAACTTTATTTCTATCTGAACTCCTTTGTCATCCGCTCGATGAACGAAGACTCACATCTATAAAAACTAAACAAATAAGTTAAAAACAATGAATATTAAAATGATGGGTAGCTCCCTAATTATCGCTGGTACCGCTCTCGGTGCTGGTATGCTTGCGATCCCAATGGTATTAGCTCAATTCGGATTGCTTTACGGCACACTGCTTATGGTACTGATCTGTTTCGGTACGACTTACGCAGCATTACTACTTCTAGAAGCGACCATCAAAGCGGGTGGCGGTCTAGGATTAAACTCTATTGCCCGAAAAACCTTGGGTAAACAAGGTCAGTTGCTTACCAACGGCTTGCTATACGCGTTGTTGATTTGCCTATTAATGGCTTACATTCTGGGCGCAGGTGACTTGCTGAGTAAGTTACTGTCTAACTTTGGCGTCGAAATTACCGCGACTACCAGCCAAACCGTGTTTACCTTGCTTGCTGGCGCAGTAGTCGCAAGTGGTACTGGTGTGATTGATAAGCTCAATCGAGCATTGTTCTTCGTGATGCTTGCTAGTTTGTTTGCAACCATGGCCTTCTTAGCGCCGAGCATGACTCAAGAAAACTTGATGCAGGTAACCAGCCATGACCACGTTGACCTAATCAAAACCAGTGCCATCCTGTTTACGAGCTTTGGCTTTATGGTGGTGATTCCAACCTTGGTTTCTTACAACCACGAAGCGACAGACAAACAGCTGCGTAACATTGTGATCATCGGTTCTCTGATCCCATTAGTGTGTTACTTGTGTTGGTTGTTTGCGGTAGTGGGTAACTTGAGTGAAGAGCAATTCCGTAGCTTTGAGAACGTATCAGATTTGATGGCGGCGTTTGAGGCTCAGTCTCCTTGGGTGGGTAACGTCTTGTCTACCTTCACTGGCTTGGCGTTGTTGACTTCTTTCTTTGGCGTAGCAATGGCGTTGTTCAACCAGAACAAAGACATGTTCAACCAAAATACAGCGGTAACGTACTGCATTAGCTTTATCTTGCCGTTGGCGGGTTCATTGCTTGCTGCAGACAAGTTCCTACAAGTGCTGAATTACGCAGGCATCATCTTGGTGTTCCTAGCGGTGTTTGTTCCTCTGGTTATGGTTCACAAGCAGCGCTTCATGAAAGTTGCTGATGACCGATACCGAGCAGAAGGTGGCAGCGCAATGATGTTGTTCTCACTGCTGTTTGGTTGTTTCCTGCTTATCTCGCAAGTGATTTAACAAAACAATTTGGTCGGTTGAATCAATCAGTCACCAAGCTTTAGCTCCAAAAGCTTCAGATACAAAAAAGGAACGCCGCGGCGTTCCTTTTTTATTATCGGTTTATTAATTCAGAATGATTAACAAACAACCTTAACAGCCAAACCACCTTGAGATGTCTCACGGTATTTAGCGTTCATGTCTTTACCTGTTTCTAGCATTGTTTCGATAACTTTATCTAGAGAAACAGTAGGAGCAGAAGAGCGACGAAGCGCCATACGAGTCGAGTTGATTGCTTTAACTGCAGCAATACCGTTACGCTCGATACATGGTACTTGTACTTGGCCAGCAACTGGGTCACATGTTAGACCTAGGTTGTGCTCCATGCCGATTTCTGCAGCCATACATACTTGCTCAGGGCTACCACCCATAAGCTCAGCAAGACCAGCAGCAGCCATAGAGCATGCCACACCAACTTCACCCTGACAGCCAACTTCAGCACCAGAGATTGAAGCGTTACGCTTGTAAAGACCACCGATCGCGCCAGAAGCTGCGAAGTAACGGATGTAATCTTTCTCTGTCACTGTTTGGATGAACTTATCGTAGTAAGCCAATACAGCAGGGATGATGCCACATGCGCCGTTTGTTGGTGCCGTTACTACACGGCCGCCAGCTGCATTTTCTTCGTTTACTGCGAAAGCAAACATGTTTACCCAGTCAACAACCGACATTGGATCATTGGTTGTTTTTTCTGAAGTCATTAGCTGTTGGCGAAGTGCTGCTGCACGGCGAGGAACACGTAGTGGACCAGGCAGGATACCTTCAGTATTCATACCGCGATCCATACACTCACGCATAGTTTTCCAGATGTTAGCGAAGTAAGTGCGAGACTCTTCGTCTGAGTGGAACGCTGCTTGGTTTTTCATAACCAGTGTACTGATAGAAAGACCGCTTTCTTTGCACTGATTAACCAGCTCTTCAGCTGTTGTGAATTCGTAAGGTGCTTTGATTGGGTTTTCTTCTTCTTTGCCGAAGTTCTCTTCGTCAACGATGAAACCGCCGCCAATTGAGTAGTACGTTTTTGAGTATGCAACTTCGTCACCAACCCATGCATGAATGCTCATGCCGTTCTCGTGTAGAGAAAGGTTGCTAGTGTGGAAGTTCATACCGCCATCGCGTGGGAACGATACTGTATGACAGTGCATGCCAACAGGAAGGCGCTCAGTTTCTTCTACGCGAGCAATGAAGCCAGCAATAGAATCGATATCAACACGCTCAGGAGTATTGCCAGCAAGACCCATGATGATTGCGATATCTGTGTGGTGACCTTTCCCTGTCAGTGATAGTGATCCATATACGTCCACGGTGATTTTAGTGATGTCGCGCAATTTTCCCATTGAACGTAGGTCATCAATAAATTCTTTACCCGCTTTCATTGGTCCAACTGTGTGTGAGCTCGATGGACCAACACCGATTTTATAGATATCAAATACACTAATCATAGCGATTACCTCAAAAAGAGAGCCTCCCAAGGGGAGTAGGGAGGCTCATTTATTATCATTATATTTTTTGTCTAATCTCGTGATATAAGATGGATGCCATCTTATAAAAAGGGCTTGAGATTAAAGAGCGCCGTAGATTACAGAACTAATAGCCGCTAGACCACATAAAGCTGTAAAGATTTGTACAGGTGCTGAAGTTTTGTACTTAGCCATTGCTGGTACTTTTTGCATCGCGAATACAGGCATTAGGAACAGGATAGCTGCAATCATTGGAGCACCCATTGTTTCAATCATACCTAGGATACTTGGGTTAACTACCGCAACAATCCAAGTAGTAACAACGATGAACGCTAGAGATGCTTTTTCGATAGTGCTTACTGAAGAACCAGAGCGAGACTTGATTAGACCAACAAGACCTTCGTGAGCACCTAGGAAGTGACCGAAGTAGCTAGAAGTAATCGCTGCGAACGCTACTAGAGGACCCATGTAAGAGATAAGTGGAGACTCATGTACGTTAGCTAGGTAAGAAAGAACAGAGATGTTCTGTGCTTGCGCTGTTGCTAGTTGCTCTGGAGATAGAGAAAGCACTACAGAGAATACGAAGAACATTACAAAACCCATCAGCATCATTGCTGCGCCACCAGTGATCGCGTCAGTTTTCTTAACTGCGTCATCACCGTATACACGACGTTGCTCTTTAGAGAACTGTGAAATGATTGGGCTGTGGTTGAAAGAGAACACGATGATTGGAATAGCAAGCCAGATAATAGAAGGCATTGTTGACCATTCTGGGCTTACGTCCATCATTGAAGTGTTCCAATCAGGAACTAGGTAAAAAGATAGCGCTAGTAGGATGAATACTAGTGGGTAAACCATTGCTGAAGTTGCTTTAAGCATCAGCTCTTTACCGAATACAACACCTGCTGTCATAGCAAGGATAAGTGCACCAGAAAGAAGAGGACGTGGAATAGATTCCATACCCATTTGGTTTACTAGGAAAGAATCAACTGTGTTTGTGATACCAACACCGTAGATAAGAACGATCGGGTAGATAGCGAAGAAGTAAGCAAAAGTAATAATGTTTGCGCCAGTCTTACCGAAGTGCTCTTCAACTGTGTCTGTAATATCAGCTTCAGGGTTTTTAGCAGACAGTACGAAACGAGCTAGAGATTTGTGTGCGAACCAAGTCATTGGTGCCGCAATTAGAGCTAGGATAACTAATGGCCAAAAACCACCCGCACCAGCTTTGATTGGAAGGAATAGTACGCCAGCACCAACTGCTGTACCGAATAGTGATAAACACCAGGTAAAATCTTTATAGTTAAACTTGCTTGAATCTTTAACGGCATTTGCCGAAGAAGTTGTTGTGTTCATGTTAAATTACTCATTTTTTGGGAACAGGAAATAAGTCGGGGCTAATTCTGCAGAATTTTCTTCTGCAAAAAATAGATCTAAATCATGTAATGAAACGGCGTGTCACATGATATGCGAAAAACGGATTTTTGATCACGAAAATAGCGTGCCACAGGTGATTTATGTTTATGCTTGGTATTACTTTTATTTATGCGAAAGGCGGGGTTGTATAGATTTATACCAGGGAAACGTTTGCGTAAAATTGCATTAATAAATCTGTTCCATAGAAAGTCTGGATTTTGTTAACAGAGATTAAACAAAACGTAGTTGCTATGTGATTTGTTGCACTACATGTTGCTGCAGTGAATGGATGATTTGCGCCGTAACGCCCCAAATTAGGTGCTCTTGGAAGGGCATAGCAAAAACTCGATGCTTGATTTGTTTAAAGTTAACAGTGTGGCTGTGTAACTTGGCTTGGTCTAAAACATAGGTAGCGGGCACCTCAAAAATTGAGGCAACTTCGTTCTCATCGATGATGGCTTTATAGTCAGGATCGACCATGGCAACAATCGGCGTCACAGAAAATTTACTAATAGTACTCAATGCAGGTAATTGCCCAACAATTTTAACTTGATCCGATCGAATTCCCACCTCCTCATGGAGCTCTCTGAGTGCAGTGAATTGCATAGAAGGGTCAGAAAGTTCGTGTTTACCACCAGGAAAGCTGACTTGGCCGGGGTGATGCTTTAAATGAGCCGCTCTTTTAGTAAAAATGACATGTAAACCATCTTCTCTTTCAACTAAACCTACCACCACTGCCGCTTTACGTAATTGCTCGCCACTGATGTGCGAAACACGCTCTACTGACTCTGGGTGATAGCCAACGGTAGGGTTAAGTTGGAATTGCTGAAGGAAGTTTTCTTTATTCATATCAAGCCAATATATTGATTATTATGATTTTAATTATAGACATAACCGTGGGTTGATTACCAATATTGAGTTTTTCTTCATTCACTTTCCCTCTTTTAGTTATTAATTGGGCGTCATGAGGGGCTGTTTACCGATGAATCTCCTCAAAATGACGATTTTTGCTATATTCAATATGTGCATACAGGCGAGTAAGCGTTACCCATGTCATAAAATTGGGTGACGAAACGTAGATTTTTTGTTTAAGAATTTGATAACAATAACTTAGTGGACCATTCTAAAAAGAAATAGAAGAAAAGGTATGAGATGAAAGGAATCATATTCACCGAATTTTTAGAGCTTGTTGAAGACAAGTTTGGGCTAGAGCTTTTGGAAGAAGTTCTAGAAATGTCAGAAGATGAAGGGATCTATACGTCGGTCGGCAGTTACGACCACAAAGACCTTGTCAGGTTGATTATCAACTTGAGTAAGAAAACCGATATTGATGCGGCAAGCTTGCAACGCGTGTTTGGGCAGTCTGTATTTAAGAACTTACTGGCCTCATTACCGAATAAAGCGAGCCTTGCTCACAGCAATACCACCTTTCAATTTATTCAGCACGTAGAGCGTTACATTCATGTTGAAGTGAAGAAGCTCTATCCAGATGCTGAGCCACCTGAATTCAGTTTTATCACCACGAACGAAGCACAACTTGTTTTTGACTACAAAAGCGCAAGGTGTATGTCTCATGTTTGCTTAGGGCTTATTGAAGGATGTGCTGAATACCACGGTGAATCTATCGCGGTGGAGATGACGCCACAAAATGATGACCAAAGCGTGGTTAGGTTTAATCTCAAAGTAGAAAAGTAATATGGATCTGGCATCTGCCCTAGAGAAGAAGCTTAAGCGTCAAATCGCGGCAAGGAAAGCGGCTGAAGGATTGTTGGAACAGAAGAGCCTCGAACTGTTCGAGGCTAACCAACAACTTGAGCTTGCTTTGCGTCAGTTAGAAAAGCGCTCCAACGCGAATATACGCCGCATTGAATTCCAAGAACAAATCGACAACCTGTTGATTGATTTTGGGCGCGCGTTTCTAAGAAATGATCTCGATGATGTCATGTTATCTGAACTAACGACCAACGTGACTAACAGTTACTTAATCGAAGCCAGTCGTTTGATTCTACCTCCCAAGCTCATCCCTCAGTTACAGACCTATGATTATGGCGATGAGACTGTCGAGGTGTTAGAGCAAGACATTCAAGAACCTCATTGGCAAGACAACCTACTGACCGTGCCCTTAGAGGTTGAAAAAGTCATAGTTGGTGCGTTAATCGTCAGAGTCAGATTGTTAGACCAAGACTACGAGTTTATCCAAAGCCAACTGTTGTTGGTCACGGACCTTATCTGCAGTGCCTTAACCCATCAACTAGCAATCAACCGAAATATTGAATCACGTAAACGAGCGGAAGAGTCCGAAAGGGCAACTCGTGATTTTGTGGCGATGATTAACCATGAGTTAAGAACTCCACTTAATGGCTTACTAGGCAGTGCCGAGTTGATCAGTGATACCGAACTGAATAGCTCTCAGCGTGAGATAGTGAACAACCTGAGCCAATCTGGAGAGTTTCTCCGAACCATCATTAATGATCTATTGGATTACAGCAAAATCAATGCAGGGATGTTGGAGCTTATTCCAAAGAAATTTGCCCTACGTGATTTGAGAAACACGATTGAAAGTATCTTCGTCAATCGCGCGATTGAGAAGCAGATCGAATTTAATATCAGTGTCGCATCTAACGTACCTTCTCATTTCCAAGGCGATTTAGAACGTATCACGCAACTGTTTGTAAACTTAATCGGTAATGCGATCAAATTTACAGAAGAGGGGCACGTCAATGTCGATATTGAGTGGGAGAAAAACCAGTTTGTATTCTCAGTGGAAGATACTGGGGTAGGCATTGCCGAATCTGCACATAAGACGCTGTTTGAACCTTTCACACAAGCTGACAACTCAAGTAGCCGAAATTATGAGGGCACTGGGCTTGGCTTAGCGATTTGTCGCAAGCTGGTGGCTTTGATGAATGGCGTGATTGGGGTGACCAGTGTTGTTGGCTCAGGCACTACGTTTACCATCTCGATTCCTCTTCAGGTTGTCGATGTACCAGCAGAGAGTGATAGTGTCGCCAGAGGCTTTGAATCTGAAGTCGAATTGTCACTGCTTAAAGTGCTGGTGGTTGATGATATTAAGATGAACCAGATCATCATCCAACAAATGTTACGTAAACATGAGATTGAACCTGCTACCGCGAGCAATGGTGTAGAAGCTTTTGAGCTTGCTTCAGATAATGAATACGACATTGTTTTCATGGATTGCAGAATGCCCGTCATGGACGGGTTTGAAGCAACAGAGAAGCTAAGAGAGAAGGGTTACGTTAAATCTATTGTGGCACTGACCGCCGGAACGACATTGGAAGAACGCGAACGTTGTATTCAGTGTGGAATGGATGACATTTTGAGTAAGCCTTACACCGCCAACGATCTGAAAGAGATGCTCAAGAAGTGGGGTGTCTCAGCGGTGAAGGTCGCTTAAACACGCGAATAAAGCGTTGTGAGTTATGTACTCTAACTTACAGACTAAAAAACCGAAGTGATCTTACGATCCTTCGGTTTCTTTTTATATCGAACTTTTGCTAGCCGTTAAGCTACGGAACTCGTCATTAAGTCGCGGAACTCGCAGTTAATGACACTAGGTTTAGCAATCTTCAAGTACCGGTAGAATTCGACTCAGCTTATCCAGTGTTTCTTGGTATTCAGAAGCACAATCACTATCAAATACCACACCACCGCCAGCCCAAGCATAAAGCGTGTTGTTCTCGGCGACTAATGTACGAATGGTAATACTGGTATCCATTCTGCCATTTCGGCTGATGTAGCCAATACTGCCGCAGTACGCTGAACGTCGATGCGGTTCTAACTCTTCAATGATCTGCATCGCGCGAACTTTTGGTGCGCCAGTAATCGAGCCTCCAGGGAAACAGGCTCTCAGAAGGTCAGTTGCAGAGTATTGGTCATCAAGGTCCGCTCGTATCGTGCTCACTAAGTGGTGCACGGCAGGGAAGCTTTCAATATCGAAGAGCTTTGGTACATGCACTGTGCCCGGTTTTGCTACTCGGCCAATGTCATTACGAAGTAGGTCGACGATCATCAAGTTTTCCGCCTGATCTTTATCGGCGCTTGCTAGGTCTTGCGCGTTGGCATTATCAATCATCGGGTCCTCAGAACGAGGTCGTGTGCCTTTGATTGGCTTGGTTTCAATGACGTTGTCTTTGAGTTCTAAGAAACGCTCTGGCGAAACACTGATGATTGCGCAGTCGGTCAAACGGATGAAGCCAGAAAAGGGTGCCGAGTTGTCTTGTTCCAATTTGTCATAGGCTAGCCATTCACTGCCTTGGTACTGGGCATTGAAACGCTGAGCCAAGTTAATCTGATAGCAATCGCCGGATAACAGGTACTCTTGAACACTATCGAATTTCGTTGCGTAGTTCTGTTCGCTCATATTGGATTGCCACGGTGTGGTTAACCCAAAGGGCGCATGTGATAGGTGTGATTGAGCCATCTGCTGCATTAGCCAATCATGATGTTCATCGATATTGCTACCGACAATACACGCCGTTTTCAATTGGTGGTCAACGATAACAGCCCATTCATACAAGCCAACTGCCATGTCAGGTGCTTCAATATCACGCTTTGCGAGTGATGGAAGTGTCTCGACTCTGCGCCCTAAATCATAGCTAAAATAGCCTAAAGCGCCGCCAACGAATGGCAACTGAGTGTGCTCTTTAGTCGCAGGCAATAACTGTTGCTGATATTGGTCGAGTAGTTCGAAAGGATCGGAGTCTGAAACCTCGCACTCTTCATTAACATTAACGGTCGTTTTTGCACCGACTGTCTCAAAGGTGGCGATGGGTTGAGCAACTAAAATATCGTATCGACTATCAACGTGGCTTTCTGAAGCTGAGCGTAATAGCATTGCCCACGGTAGGTTTTCAATATGGGAAAACAGCTGTTTAGCTAAAGTTGATTGATATTCAAGCGGCTTGATTTGGATAGAGCGAAATTCGTTGTTATTCATTTGTTTAATTTGTGACAAAGAGTTCGATCACTGCATGGCGTGTGAGAGGAAGCAAGAGTATCATAAATTGAAAATAAAATGGGTTCTTGATTAGAACGGTGTAATACAAGTGGTTTAGTTTACAGCTATGCAAGCGATTGCTAAAGCAACTAAATACAGCTCAACACAATAAAAAGCTAAGCCAATTAGGCCTGAACAGTCAAACCATGAACCCACATGGAACCAGAACAATAAAGAGGCATGCAATGACGGTTATTCGTAAGCAAGATGTGATCAGCAGTGTCGCTGACGCACTTCAGTACATTTCTTATTATCACCCTTTAGACTTTGTCCAAGCCCTAGAAAAAGCGTATGAGAAAGAAGAGAGCCAAGCAGCAAAAGATGCTATCGCTCAGATTCTGATTAACTCGCGCATGTCTGCGGAAGGCCATCGTCCAATTTGTCAGGATACGGGTATTGTTACTTGTTTTGTGAACATCGGTATGGATGTTAGGTGGGAAACGGATCAAACAGTACAACAGATGGTTGATGAAGGCGTTCGTCAAGCTTACAACAATCCAGATAACCCATTGCGTGCATCTGTCCTAATGGACCCTGCAGGTAAGCGTATTAATACCAAAGACAACACACCAGCGGTTGTTCACATTAATATGGTTCCAGGCAACAAAGTTGAAATTCAAATCGCGGCAAAAGGCGGCGGTTCTGAGAACAAAACCAAGATGGTTATGCTGAACCCTTCTGATGATATTGCAGAATGGGTAGAGAAGACGCTGCCAACAATGGGTGCAGGCTGGTGTCCACCGGGTATGCTAGGTATAGGCATCGGCGGTACGGCTGAGAAAGCAGCTGTGCTAGCGAAAGAATCTTTGATGGAACACATCGATATTCAAGAGCTTATCGAGAAAGGTCCTGAGAACGCAGAAGAAGAGCTTCGTTTAGACATCTTCAACCGTGTAAACAAGCTTGGCATTGGTGCACAAGGTCTTGGCGGTCTCACTACTGTGGTTGATGTAAAAATCAAAACAGCACCAACTCATGCTGCTTCTAAGCCTGTATGTTTGATCCCGAACTGTGCAGCAACGCGTCACGTTCACTTCACACTAGATGGCAGCGGCCCAGCAGAGCTAACGCCACCTAAGTTAGAAGAGTGGCCAGACATCACTTGGGAAGCGGGCGCAAATACACGTCGTGTTAACCTTGATGAAGTGACTAAAGAAGACGTACAAGAGTGGAAGACCGGCGAAACGGTTCTTCTGTCAGGTAAGATCTTAACCGGTCGTGATGCTGCTCATAAACGTATTCAAGGCATGCTAGAAAGCGGCGAAGGCTTACCAGCCGGCGTTGATTTCAAAGGCAAGTTCATTTACTACGTGGGTCCTGTTGATGCTGTAGGTGATGAAGCGGTAGGTCCTGCGGGCCCAACAACTTCAACACGTATGGATAAGTTCACTGACATGATGCTGAACGAAACTGGCATTATGGGCATGATCGGTAAAGCGGAACGTGGCCCTGCAACGGTTGAATCAATCAAAGAGCACAAAGCGGTTTACCTAATGGCGGTTGGTGGTGCAGCTTATTTAGTCGCAAAAGCAATTAAAAAAGCACGCGTTGTTGCGTTTGAAGATCTCGGTATGGAAGCGATTTACGAGTTTGAAGTTGAAGATATGCCTGTAACGGTAGCGGTTGACTCTAACGGCGTGAACGCACACCAGATCGGCCCTGACACGTGGAAAGTGAAGATTGCTGAAGCTGAGAAAGCGTAATTAATCGACGCCAAAAAATCGTAATTGTCGCTAACTTCAGCGTTTGAATTGCAATTTTTGACAGAAAGTTAAAGACAAAAGTGCAGCATTATCTGCACTTTTGTCTTATTATCAATGATATAGTGATAAACACATAGTTTGATATAAGAACATAGGAGAGAGGAATGCCTCGTTTTATTCAGATCCTACAGATTATCTTGGCAGTGGTGATTGGTGCTTTTGTTGGCTACGACCTGATCTTGAAAGGGATCAGTATCTTTGATAATAAATACGTGACGATTACATGTGCGCTTTGGCTAATTGCAGAGATTGCGCTGTTTGTTATCTACAAGTTGATTGAAGACGATTAAACGTCGGATATCGTGCAAAAATTCTAAAGCCCCTGATTATGAATGTAGTCAGGGGCTTTTATTCATCTAGCATTAAGAATGTGTATTGCATACTCATCAACATCAACATCAACATCAACATAAGCAAAAGCATACAAACTATCCCAATTGGGAAAGAACATAGGCTTGCCTCTCTATTATCATAACCAGCTAGCCTAACTATCACGGAGTCGTTCAAATGAAACACCTAACTCAAGAAATGAGTGACTTTATAAGCAGAGGAACGGATTCTCATATTCGAGTAGCGGTCACGGGTCTTTCTCGTGCGGGTAAGACAGCATTCATAACTTCGCTGGTTAATCAGCTTCTTCACACGTCTACCCATAAAAACCTGCCACTGCTTGCATCGGCGAGAGATGGAAGAATTATTGGCGCAAAGCGCATCCCGCAACACAACATGATGATTCCACGCTTCTCTTATGATGAAGCGATGGAGTCGTTGAATGCACAGCCACCAGAATGGCCGGTACCAACGCGTGATGTCAGTGAGATTCGTTTAGCCATCAAATATAAGCCTGCGAAGGGCGCAAAGAAGCTACTGAGTAAAAACAGCACCCTTTATCTCGATATTGTCGATTATCCAGGTGAATGGTTGCTTGATTTGCCGTTACTGGATATGAACTTCGATACCTGGAGCCAATCTCAGTTTGCCGCATTGAAAGGCGACAGAGAAACTTACTCGCAACAGTGGAACGCCATGCGTGGTGATATCGATTTGCTAGCAGAAGCGGACGAAAAGAAACTGGTCGCGATTGCCGATAGCTACACTCAGTACCTTCATACTTGTAAAAGTAACGGGCTGCATTGGGTTCAACCGGGTCGATTCGTATTACCTGGTGAGCTTGAAGGCGCGCCTGTGCTGCAATTCTTCCCGTGTCTCGCACCTGAGGGTAAGTTCTCAAAAACAAGTAACTATGCGGTACTTAAAGCGCGTTATGAAGAGTATCAACAGAAGGTCGTCAAAGCGTTCTACAAGAATCACTTCGCGACGTTCGACAGACAAATCGTGCTAGTGGATTGCTTACAGCCACTTAATGCGGGCTATGACTCTTTCATGGACATGCGTGGCGCGTTAGAACAGTTACTTAAGAGCTTTAAGTACGGTCGAAGCAATATCTTAAGACGTTTATTCGCGCCGAAGATCGACAAGATCTTGTTTGCAGCCACAAAAGCTGACCACGTGACACCGGATCAACATCCGAACTTGGTGTCACTGTTACAACAGATGGTGCATCCAGCTTGGCAGCAGGCGGCGTTTGAACACATCGACATGAGTTGTATGAGTATCGCGTCTATTCAAGCGACCAGCGCGGGTTATATCTCGTCTGGCTCAGACAATGTTCCGGCGTTGCAAGGTGTGACTTTGGATAATGTCCCTCAAACCATGTATCCGGGAGAGGTGCCGCGTAAGTTGCCCAACAAACAGTATTGGGAAACCAACCAGTTTGATTTCACGAGCTTTAGACCGATGGAGCAACATTCCGATGAGCCTTGCCAACATCTAAGAGTCGACAAGGTTTTAGAGTATCTCATTGGCGACAAGTTGAAGTAATTGAGGCAATTAAAATGAGTGAATTAAAAACAAAGCAGGTCTTTAATGAACCGTTGAAGACCTCTTTTGATGAGCAAGACAAGACCGACGTTGGCCCGGATTTAGGTGCTCAACAACTGTTCACAGAGCAAGAGAAATTTGTCCCTGTCGCACCGCAAGTGGAAGCCGAACTTGATGGTGAAGCTGAGCAGCAATTGGAACAAGTGATTCGACCGAGCAAAAAGAAGAAGTGGTTTGGAACGGGTTTATTGGTCGCTTTTTCTGGCCTAGTTGGATGGCAAGCAATTGATTCGGTCATTACCGCAATTCAAACTGCTGATTGGCTTGCGTTAGGTTGGGCAGGCTTTATTGCTGCCATTGCTTCATTGGGTTTAGGCGCAATAGGCAAAGAGCTGTGGAAACTGCGTTCACTTAAAGATCACTTTAGTGTGCAAGAGCAGAGTGAAGAGCTACTCCAAAGTCAAAGTGTCGGCAAGGGCAAAGCGTTCTGTGAAAACATCGCCAAGCAAGGCGGCATTATCGCTGAGTCTCCTTCGTACGATAAGTGGCGAAACAGCATTAACCCTGCACACAGTGATGCAGAAGTGTTGGATATGTACGATGCGTTAGTCGTGAGTCAACAAGACAAAGTAGCGACTCAAATCGTCACTAAGTTTTCGACCGAATCGGCGGCTTTGGTCGCGGTGAGTCCATTGGCGGCGGCTGATATGTTGTTGGTGGCTTGGCGAAATTTCACCATGATAGACAAGCTTGCTGATGTGTATGGCATTGAGCTTGGCTACTGGTCTCGCATTAAGCTATTTAAACTGGTGTTAATCAACATGGCCGCTGCAGGAGCAAGTGAGCTCGCGATTGATGCAAGTATGGATCTCGTCTCGATGGATCTTGCAGGCAAAGTCTCAGCTCGAGCAGGGCAGGGGCTAGGTGTCGGTATCCTTACTGCAAGACTGGGCTTAAAAGCCATGACATTGCTGCGTCCTATGCCTTGGCATAACGAACGAAAAGTAAAACTGGCAGACCTCCGCAAAGCCGTCCTTTCTGAAATAAAGCGTATCACTCTTAAATAAAGCATTTGAAGCTCAATAGTTTGAGAAGAAGAGTAAACATATGTTTACTCTTCTTCTTGACTGAACTCAGAGCTTAATCCACACTACTGTCAACTTATCCTGACACCTATAATAGGACTATTTGTGCGTCTTGAAGTATTGTGTGAAGACAGACTCGGCTTAACGCGTGAGTTGCTCGATATCTTGGCCTCAAAAAGCATTGATTTAAGAGGAATCGAAATTGATGTTAAAGGTATTATTTATCTAAACTGCCCTGATATTGATTTTGATGCTTTTAGTGAACTTATGGCTGAAATTCGCCGAATTTCAGGTGTGAAGGATGTACGTAAAATCCAATTTATGCCAAGCGAAAGGCATAACACAGAGCTGATTGCTCTGCTGGCAAACCTACCTGATCCTGTGATTGCGATTGACCTTAAAGGCTCAGTCGATATGGCTAACCACGCCGCATTGAGCCTCTTCAACAAACAAGAAGATGAAGTCATCGGTGAACCGCTCGCGACGTTTGTTCCTAGTTTTAACTTTGCTCGTTGGATCGAAGGCGATGTAACGCGCCATCGTGAAGTTGTCGTGTTAGATGGCTTAGATTTCTCTATTGAGATCCTGCCGATTTACCTTGGTGGTGATGTCAACGAAGCGGTACTGGCAAGCGCAGTAATGACGATTCGTTCTTGTAATCAAGAGATGAACTCGCCAGATTCAATCCCAGAACAGAACAACCTGGGTTTTGAACACTTTGTTGGTGTCTCTAATCGCCATAAAGCCTTGATCAGCCAAGCTAGGAAATTGGCTATGCTGGATCAGCCTCTATTAATTGAAGGCGATACAGGTACGGGTAAAGAGATGCTGGCGAAAGCGTGTCATAACCGTTCAAATCGATCGTCTTTCCCATTCTTGATTCTAAGCTGTGCATCGATGCCTGATGACGTAGCGGAAACGGAATTGTTTGGTCATGCGCCGGGTTCATTCAACCATGAGCAAGGTCATAAAGGTATTTTCGAACAAGCGAATGGCGGTACGGTATTTTTAGATGAAATTGGCGAGATGAGCCCGCATCTTCAAATCAAGCTGCTGCGTTTCCTACAAGATGGTTCATTCCGTCGTGTTGGTGAAGAAGAAGAGATGCACGCGGATGTTCGTATTATTGCATCAACGCGCCACCGTCTTTCTGAATTAGCCGACTCGGGTTCGTTCCGTGAAGATTTGTTCTACCGCTTGAATGTACTGACTCTGTCTATTCCAGCATTGCGTGAACGCTCAAACGACGTAGCGCCACTGTTGGAACTGTTCGTTGCAAAGTACGCGCAGCAGTTAGGTATGTTAAAACCAAAACTGACTCAAGAGTTAGTCGACCAGCTTGGTAATTACCAATGGCCGGGCAACATTCGTCAGTTAGACAACATGGTTCTACGCGCACTAACAGAGTTGGATTCAGACACGCTAACGGTTGAGCAATTCCACTTGCCACAGCTTGAAACAATGACGGCTGGAATGGCGAACCTGAGCTTAGACGGCTCGCTCGATGAGATCATGAAAGACTATGAATCTCAGATTCTAGAGAAGCTTTATCAGTCTTTCCCATCAAGCCGTAAGCTAGCAAAACGTTTGAATGTTTCTCATACCTCAATTGCGAATAAGCTTCGTGATTACGGTATCAGAAAGAACTGATCGAATAAGAACAAGATTATGGAAGATTTGAGTACACCAGAGCGCATTTATAAGCATGATGGTAATCTGATTCTACGCACGGCTGAAATCGATGATGCTGGCATGATCAGCGAGTACTTTCAGGTTAACAGAGAGTATCTGAAACCTTGGGAACCGATTCGCGAAGACGCGTTCTTTGATAGAGCGAGTTGGGCGCAGCGACTGATCAAGTTAAACGAGCTTCATAAAATGGGGCTAGGCTATTACTGTTTACTGATTAACGCTGACTCTAATGAAATGTTAGGCACCATATCGTTCAGTAATTTGTCTCGTTTCCCGTTCTACGCTTGTAATGTCGGTTACTCATTGGCGCAAAGTGCACAGGGCCACGGTTACATGCGCAGAGGTTTGAACATGGCCAAAGACTACATGTTTGATGTGCAGAACATGCACCGCTTAATGGCGGGCTACATGCCTCACAACGAACGCAGTGCTGGCGTATTAGAACATCTTGGTTTTGTCCGAGAAGGTTTTGCTAAAGACTACCTACAGATTAACGGTAAATGGGAAGACCATATACTGACAGCATTAGTTAACCCAAATTGGGAAGATAGACGCGTTATTTAGCGGCAATATTGCTAAGACGTAGTACTAGTTAAAGGCAAATAGCTTTTAAACGTAAACAAAATTTAGACGCAGCGTATATCAAGCTTTGCTAATCGCCGCTGCATCAAAAAGAACAGATAGGCATGGTAAATCCATCAGCCTGAGCAGATATTTGAGGAATTTTGATGTCATACACAACTTTGGACGAATACCAAAGAAAATGGATTTTCACACACCAGTCAATGCCGCTTCCGGCAGAGGACTTGGAAAAGATTAAGCCAATGACACAGGCGAGAGCATCTCAGTTCTGGAAAGAGAACGTGAGCCCTCAAAGCCCAGACGCAGAACGACTGAGCTCGCAAGACTGGCCAAGCAAAGCATCGAACTGGAATGAAGAGATCAGTTGGATGGCGCATTGGGAAGCGGATGAGCCTGAAATGCCAGAAGAGATTCTTAACTTTATTGATTGGCAAGATGACGTAACTGTTTATTTTTGTTACGAAAAGTACAATGTTCTTGAAACCAAATGGGCGATTTTCAAGAAGCATTGGAAGAACTTCTTGTTCTACGATGATGGCCCGATTCTAATCGGTCGTCGTCGTTCAGAAGCCCTTTGGTTTGCTACCAATGGCAAGGTGAAAATTGGTAACCGTGCTTAACCTCGGTGTGATTTAATCGAGCTAGTGCTGGTAATCCGAGCAACAGATAGATAAACAAAAAGCGAGCATTGAGCTCGCTTTTTTTGTGCCTAATGATCTTCGAAGATCATGGAGAAGTGCCCACTATTTGAGTGCTGACAAAGGTGACCATTTTCACTCGTTCAAAGTGGGTAAATTACGAAATTGAGATCGCTATCTCATTGGGTTAGTTGAAGTTTTATGGGGTTGAGCTATCTTTATATTACTGCCTTAGTGGAGGTGAAGTATTATGATTTGGGATACTCTCGAACGTGTAAATAAACTTCGCAAGGAAGCAATGGAGGATCCAGAGTTTTTGGATTCAGCAAAAATGCATGAGGAATGGCTTTTAAGCGAAACTCATAATCAATTGAACAAAGGAGCGAAAGAGAAGAAACCGAAAAAACTATCTGACATTTATGAAAATACAGATTTTCCTATCAACCCAACTGGAACCAAACATTAACAATGATGAACTGCAACACGGCTAAGGCTCTTAACCAAAAAGCTATAAGTCGATTACACATACCAGCCTTAAGCCACCAATAAAAAAGCCACTTTCAACGAATCGAAAGTGGCTTTTTCTTTTCTTGCTAGCTTCTTTACCATTAGTAACGAAAGCTAATCGTTTTCAAACCTAGTTATTGATTAGGCTTAATCCGCTTGGTAACGCATCACCAAACACACGCTTAGATTCACTCTCAGAAAGCTCAGTCACTTCACTCACTAGTGTTAACCATGAGTCAGGTACCTTGCTTTGCTTAAGCTTCTCAATCACTTGATTGCGATAGTCGTCAGAGATATCAAACTGACGGTCACCGGTTTTTCGACAAATCATCACCGCTGCGAAGGCGATCATCTGCTCTTTCTGCCAGTTCTGTTCAAGCAGTTTTGGTAACCACTGTTCAGCTTGCTCTCTAGGAATTACGCTGTGTTGGCTGCCATACAAAGGCGTTCTTGATGCTAATCGTCCTAGCGCCCACCAGTGAGCCTGTTCAAATTGGTTATGGTTGATCGCTTTGCTTAAGAACCAACTTGCCAGCAGCACTTTGTCTTCAACCTCAAGTTGCTCAAGTGACGCCGCTAAACGGACCATGGCTTCATAACCATTATCTTGCGCATCTTTGGCTGTCTTAGGGTTCTTCATTGCACCTGGGTGAAGGTATTTAGCGATGTCAGCCAAGATACTCTCTTGCTGCTCTTGGTTTAGCCCACCAGCGACACGACGCCAGAATACCCACCAGTCTGTCCAGCCTTGGTGGTTCTTGAACTGAATGTTCTGTTGGTAAAGGCCCCAAATCTGTTCGATACGCCATGAGTCAGTCGGATCGCCAAAGCCAGGACGTAGCGAGTATCCCGCCAAACGTAGCCAGTTCTTCTCGTGTGCTTCTGAGCGGCGACGACGTTTACGACCTAATGAGAAGGTATCAAATAGATGACGAAGGGTCGTGAAGTCCCATTCATCGCGTTTACCTAGTCGCTTCTCAAGATCTTTCGATAGTGTTTTGATCTCTTTCGATTCAGCACTCTTCTTGTTGCCGCTGTACAGGCGAGAAATCAACTCCTTACACTCTTCCAATCTTGGGTGAAGCGCGGAGGTATCAGATTCATCGCCTTGCTTGTTTCTTACTTCAAACTCAAGCAACCAACGCTTAGAGTCATCTTCTATACTCACACACTCCATTTTCAATGTGCCGACTTCGGTTAACTGACAAGCGAGCAGTACTTCAACACGCTCTTTTTGGTTGGCTTGAAGTTCTGCAGTACCTGAGCCTTCCAGCGTAGAAATATACGGTGGGAGAGGGGAGAACAAGTCGGCATCCACATTGACCATCACACCGTTTTGAATGGCGGTGTCATGAGCAATTTGATCGTGTGTTGAAGTCAGAAGATTAAATCGTACTGGCTCACCTAAAGTCAGCGAGAAACGACGGCTGTTCAAGCGTATCTCTTGGCCTTCTTCGGTTCCTTTGGCAAGCAGACAAAGCGCTTTACCCATCTTGTTTTTCTCTTGCAGATGCAAGAAGTAAGAACGGGCAGCACCGCCACCGATTTTCAGCTGTGCACCGCGGCGTGCTTTACCAAAGGCAACCGCGCCAAGGGCAACAGACCAATCTGGATGAGGGTTATCAAGCACTGTGATAGGAGAACCGTTCCAGTTGCCCAGTAGCTGAGTAATTCGCTCTGTTACCAGTTCACTGTTAAACACACCACCATTGAGCAGCACGCCAACTGGAATTGCAGGTTTGGTGTCATCGAACTCAATAGAGTCTGAGTTTTCCAATGCGGCTTTAGACACTTGTTGGTGCGTTGCTAGGAATTCTGCAACGTGCTTACTCACCGCAGGGTCAGCCACGTAAGGCAGACCAAACTCAACCACAGCACTGCGGCGTTTGTCGGGTGTTTCAGTAAACTCAGAAAGCGGGAAGAAACCTTCCAATGCGATTTGATGGACTTCTTGTTTAGTTAAACCAATACTCTTAGTACCGCCAAGCAGTTTTGAACCGCTGCCCAGCATGGTGATCTTTACATCATCGGGCGCATTGGCAGAAAGCAGGCTCTCTTTTGCGGCGCGAGTCTGTTGAATCAGTTTGGTTAGGCTAGAGGCATTGAGCTTTTTGTTTTGATTGAAGCGTTGCTCAGCGAGGTGAGCAAGCGCTAAATCGAGGTTGTCACCACCGAGCATCAAGTGTTCACCAACACCAATACGGTCGAGTGCGAGCTCGTTATTACCGTCGCTGTTCGCATCGAATTTGGCTTCAATTAAGCTTAAATCGGTGGTACCACCTCCAACATCACACACTAGAATCAGTGGGATTTGTTGAAGTTCATCGGCTGCGGTTTGTTGGTGACGGGCATACCAGTCATAACAAACGGCTTGCGGCTCTTCGAGTAATAGAATCTTACCTAAGCCCGCCAGTTCTGCGGCTTCGAGTGTTAGCTTACGTGCTGTCTCATCGAAGGAAGCAGGAACGGTAACCACAACATCTTGGTCTTCCAGCTTGTTGCTCGGGTTACGGTAGTTCCATGCTTGGCGAATGTGGTTGAGGTAGCTTGCACTCGCCACAACTGGCGAGACTTTATCGACATCAGCTGCGCCAGCCCAAGGCATAATGTCGGAGTTACGATCAACCGCTTGGTGTGATAGCCAACTCTTAGCACTCGATACTTGGCGGCCTTCAACCTTAGCGCCTAATTCACGAGCCCATTCACCGACGATAACGTTCTTAATATCGCCTTCAACGGGGCTTGGTTCCCACGGCATCGTCAGGTCAGAAGGGGAGATTTGACCTTGTGCTGGGTGGTAACGAAAGGATGGAAGTAGGGGCTTGCGAACCACTTCACCGGGGCCGATGAGTTGGTCAATATCGAAAAGAGAAACGGGAGCATGTTGTAGGTCGTCGTTGATTTCACAGTAAGCGACAACCGTATTGGTTGTACCTAAGTCAATGCCGACTAAAAAACGAGGAGTTGCCATACAAAACCTTATTCTTCCAGAGTGATGACCAGTTTTTTGATAGCTTTGGTCTTATTGTTGTTATTCGTAAACGTCATTCCTGAGAAACAGGCAGGACTAGATTGAGAAATGCATTGATAAAGTAACGGCACCCGCTAAGGTGCCGTTGATTCATTATGCTTGTTCGTTTGAGTCGTTATTCGAGTCTTCACGAACATCGAACTCAACGTGCCACTTCTGACCGTTGTCAGTAGCAATCGCTTCTAGGTGTAAGGTGCCTAGCTCAGTAACGCGAGAAGCCAAAGTCACTGGAACCACTTCACCTTCGCGACGGCCTTCAGAAACCGGCAATGTCACTTGGATTTCAGGAAGCTCATCAAGCTCTTCAGGCGCCCAGTGATCAAGGTGCGTACCCGCTTCATCTTCACGACGAATGGTTGAACCGAAGAACTGGAAGTGTACTGGCTGACCAATCACTAGACCGAATTCTTGGCTAGGTACTTGTACGCTTGAACCTTCTTCCATACCAAATGGTGCAACACACAAAGCTTCCATCGGAGGAGCCATACCTGGGATAGCTGGCATCGCGCTTTCAATTCCTACGTAGTAAGAAGAAGCGATACCACCGCGGATACGAACGCCTTGGCCACGACGAACTGCGCCGTAGTATGAAGCGCCACTTGCAACCGCTAGGTCTAAATCTAAACCTGAAAGCTGTTTTGCGAACTCTTCGTCAGCATTGATCAACCATTCGTTGATCGTATCTGAAAGACGATCAGCAAGTAGGTTCGATTTTAGAACACCACCATTGAACAGGATTGCTGTTGGCTTGATGAAGTCTGCCGCTGGCGCTTCTGACCCTTGCGTACCGGGCATACCGGGCATGTTTGCAAACGGGTTGAAATCTTGCTGAGCCGTTTCGCTATTTCCAGAAAGCGCGTTCGCTTGCTTAGAAAGGAATGCGGCAATGTGACGAGTGATACCTGCGTCTTGAGCGTAAGGCAGACCCATTTGAGTCAGTGCGCCACGTGTCTTTTGTACTGGATGCTCAGTCACGGCTACTTTCGGGAAGAAGCCATCAACCAATGTTTGTTGTACTTCTTGCTGAGTCAGTTCTGTTTTCAGTGTTGCGCCAAGCAGTTTAGAACCACGGCTTGGAACAACGATAGGCATAGATTGCAGTTCAGCATTGTTTAGCAGTGCTTCTTTCGCATCACGACATGCGTGAGTCATCGCTTGAACCTGCCAAGGAGCCAGTTCTTTGCCTTCTTGCGCCAGTTTCATTTTCAGACGGTAAGCCAGTGCTAAGTCCATGTTGTCGCCGCCAAGTAGGATGTGTTCACCTACTGCGATACGGTTCAGGCTTAGGTTACCGTCATCTTGTGTTACTTCAACTAACGAAAGGTCGGTTGTACCACCACCGATATCGACAACAAGAACGATGTCACCAACGTTTACTTCATCACGCCATGTGTCGTTGCTGTTATCAATCCAGCTGTAAAGAGCCGCTTGTGGCTCTTCAAGAAGCGTTAGGTGAGTGAAACCGACATTACGTGCAGCTTCTGCTGTTAGGTCACGAGCCGCAGGATCAAACGAAGCTGGAACCGTGATCGTTACATCTTGGTCTGCCAGTTTGTGTTCTGGGTTAGCGTGGTTCCAAGCGTCTTTAAGGTGCTCAAGGTACAGTTCAGTTGTCTTAAGCGGAGACACTTTTTCAACTTCTTCAGGGCTGCCTGCAGGAAGGAAAGCATCGCGACGGTTAACACCACCGTGGCACAACCAAGATTTTGCACTTGCTACCAAACGGATTGGGGTTTTAGAACCAAGGTTACGAGCAATTGCACCCACTAGCGCTTTTGGCTCTGAAGACCAAGGAAGAACGCGAGAGCCCGCATTCATTTCATGTTCGTGCGGTTGGTATAGGAACGAGCCAAGTTGGCTGCGAGTTTCTACTGTACCTGGCGCCGTCAGTTGAGGGATTTGCATCACCTCTACGCGAGCATCTTCATTGCTTGTGTCGATGTAAGACAAAACGCAGTGCGTAGTACCTAAATCGATACCAACACTGAATTTAGGTGCTTGATGTTGCTCTTGAGAAGATAGCTCTTGAGCTGAATGACTTTGGTGTTCCATTATAGCTCTACCTCTGCCGGTGCAATTACAGATGCATCGTAGTTTTCAGCAAGCTTAGGCAGGTTCATGTCAGTTGCTTTCCAACCTTTGTGAACCAGTGTGCCGTTGAATGGCGCATTACCCGTTACGTTGCCAGTTAGGCGAATTTCTTGAGGGTTGAAACCTTCAGCAATAGTGATACGTGTTTCTTCATCTTCAGTGCGGATGTGAGACAGCGTTACGTAATCGGCTAATACTTTTTGACCGCCAGTGTGAATAACACGAGCTGCCGCGCCAACTTCTTCATCAGAGAATGATGTTAGGTCTTCTTTTAGGAAGTCAATTAAACGAGCTTCTTGCTGCATGATAGACAGTAGCTGCATTGCAGAATCTGTTGGTGCTGTTGCCAGCTTAGATTCAACTTCTACTACTTTTTCGATCACACGTTCAACTTCAACAACTTTCTCTACTTCGACAATTTTCTCAACTGGCTTTTCAACTTCAACGATCTTTTCTACTGGTTTTTCTACGACTTTCTCGACCACTTTGGTTTTACGAGAAACGGCAATTAGCAGTAGTAAAACGCTTGATGCAGTTAGGCCTGCGTGAAGCATATCAAACGTTTGTGGGATTAGGTTCAAATCAACGATCATAGTGATTTCTCTTTAAAATTGATTTAACGGTATATTCGTCGGTTTAAAGGAATATACAGGTTGGAAAGAAACTCAGTGGCATAAGGCCGAAATGGTCACTTTCAAGCTATAAATATGGGTGGATACTAGCATATTCAAGGCTTAAGGGCTTTATTTAATGTTTTCAATAAACTGGCTTTTTGGTGAGTTAGCTTGAAAGTTAATCGAGATTTGTTGGTTTATTAGCCGTAAATGTCCATGGGTTGTAAATAGTGTTAGTTTTATCCCATTGTGAGAGTCAAAGATAAATAGAGCCTAGCATTCCGGCAGTGTATACTTTCGACTCAAAATAACATCATATGGGAAGCTGTATGCCCCACACTACCGACCCTATAACAGGGTTGAAGAAACGAACTTTGCCGTTAGTTGTCTTTTTTGCCACATTTTTGATGACGGTGTTGTGTTTTGTTTTGGTTGCGGCGAATCAAAATAGGTCTTTGAATGAGAATCTGGATAGCTTTGCTCAGCATCAAACGCTCAGTTTAAAAGCGTTTATTGATAACGATGTCGCTTATATCGGTTCCGGTGCGAATTTTTTCTATTCTAATGATGTCGATAGTCGGGACCGATTTGATCGTTTTGCTCAGCAAACGATTAACGGCTCGAAAAGCCTGATCGGATTGCAGTGGATGCAAAAAGTAGCGGTAGAAGATATCGCCGAGCACACCGCCAAAATGAAAGCTCAATACCCATCCTATAGAATGTTTACTATCCCTAAACATGGGCCAAAAACTTATGGTTATGTCTTGGATGGCGAGCCCGTATTTATCGCGACAGATATTTATCCGAATGATCCAGTGAACAACGGTGTTTTGGGTTTTTACTCTTCTCGTGAGCGGTTTAATCTGGTCATTGAGAACATTAAAAAAACACGTGAAGCGAATATTTCAGACAAAGTTCGTCTATTGCAAGATGGTTTAGACAGCAACACACCTAAGAGCGGAATGTTGGTTTACCACCCTGTGTTTGATGGTCAAACGGACAATTTGTTAGGGGTTGTGATTGGTGTTGTTCGTACCACATACTATTTTGAGAAACTTCTGGCGTCTACTGTCGGCGATATGGACGTTTATGTGCGTGTTACCGATAGCGGTTTTGAAGCTGAAGATGCCCCGATAATGTTCGAAACCAATGGTTATGAAGCGGTAACTGGGCAGCACATTACAAAGACGATTACATTAACTAACCGTGAATGGATCATCGACTTCAAGATAGATGCATGTATTTCATTTAATGGTTACTTAGTGTTGGCGGGAATCGGCATAGTTGGTACCACTATCTCATTACTGCTTGCTTATATTGTGAACCTGCAAATTCGAGAGAAAGAGCGCTTGTATCGAATGATTGATGAAAGAACAGAAGAACTTCGCTTTCTTGCCAATCATGACAGTTTAACGGAAATTTATAATCGCCGAGCTTTTAATAAGATGCTTGGTCAATCGATACAAAGCGATAAGCCGTTTAGCTTAATAGTGTTTGATGTTGATAAGTTTAAAGAGATCAATGATAAGTTTGGGCACCCAGCCGGTGATGCGTTACTTATCCATGTGATTAAGGTTATCTCAGTGAGCTTGAAGTCTGGAGATAACCTATTCCGGATGGGAGGGGATGAGTTCGGTATCATTTCGAGCATCACTGAACATGACCCATTGTCTCGCTATTTAGAATGTATTTTAGAGAAGGTGAGTGAGTCTCATTGCGAGCATTCTGGCCAGCTATTGAGTTGTACTCTAAGCATCGGGGCTACCATCCGCACTAATGAAGACATTGAAGCGCTCCTTCAAAAAACTGACAGCATGTTATACCTAAGTAAGTCAAATGGCCGAAATCGAGTCACAATTGCAGGCTAAATGAGCACTTGATGCAACTGGGGTCGAGTTCTTTATTAGGCTCATGTACAATTTCACGAAATTTTTGACGAGAGAATTAGGCGACGTATGAATCACAATCGAGTGGTGTGTTTCGATTTGGAAATGTGCTGTTGGAGCGAAGACGGTGTAGGAACAACAGGGGAGATCATTGAAATTGGTCTTGCTGAGATCGATCTTGTATCTGGAACCATCGTGAAGCGCGCGCAATATTACGTTAAGCCCGAAAAAGACGAAGTCTCTCTATTCTGCGCCGAGTTAACGGGTATTACACCTCGTAAAATCGAAAAGCAGGGTCGCCCATTAGAGTCTGTTATCAAGTCGATGATTAAGAACTTCGGTGGCCCAAAGAAAATCTATGCAGCGTGGGGACGTGACGACCTTATCTTACACAAAGAGTGTATTGAGAAAGGTATCGAGCCTCCGTTTAGCGAGTTCTTAAACATCGCAACGCTTTACCGTGTTCAGAATCGCTTGAAAGACAAACGCATTGGTCACCGCGCTGCTCAAGAAGCCAAAAATATTGAGTGGGAAGGTCGTCAGCACTCGGGTTATGTCGATGCTTATAATCTTGCGAAACTCACATTAACTATGTTGTAGCTAAATTTTTAGCTCCTCTCAGCCCTGTTTAGTCAGCTTTCAGTTTACCGATTCAAAAAAGCGACCGGTTTCTTAACCCGTCGCTTTTATTTATTTCAGTTTCCAATTCATTATTTCAGGCACTAATTTTCGCCTAAAACACTTAACTTACTCTTGATGAAGTCACAGTGGTCAACGTAGAGCAGTTCTGCTGTTTTACGAATCACAGAATCTTCGATAGGGTCAATTTCCCCGTCGGCATGCGCTACTTCCCACATCGCTTTGATTAAGTCGATTCGCACTGGCTGAGATAGGTCTCTGAGTTGCGATGTAAAGTCATACAGCGATACTGATTGCTCTACTTTCGGCTCTGCTTGCGCGAGCAGTACCTTTGCTTGTTCTTCATCTAAATCCAGCAAACGCTGCAGAAGCTGTAGCTTAGCGACTCTTTCTGATTCATTGATCTGATGGTCGGCACCCGCGACTTCACACAACAAACTCGCGATGGCGATATTAGGTGATGTGCCTTGGTTTTTGCTTAGGTCCTGGCCTTCAATCAATTGTTTAAACATTGATGTGAGAGAATTGAACATAACGAGCTCCAGTTAAAATTTGTATCGAGTTCCGTAACGCTGATAGCTATCAACTATAACCATAAGCATAACTATTGGGTCTACAGAGTGTGATCGCAAGCGTCTTTACTAAAAACTGACATTACGGATACGCGAGCGATAAGGAGCATTTTATCAATCGGGCTCTGGGAAACGGGTAATTTTACCGTCGCCACTGAGTGTCGTGATCGATTGCGGTTTCCCATCAGTGTCTAGCCTCAATTCTCCAATCGCACTGCGGTTTGAAAGGCGATAGAAGGTCTGATTGTCAGGGCTTCGCTTTTCGATCTTCAAGCGTTTACGCTTAGTGAAGTAGTTCAAAACTGAGCGAGGGCTGTATAACAGGCGGTCCCATACATCGCAGAATTTAAGCAGCGGAGCAGGGAACTGATTTTTAATACCACTGCAGGTGATTTGATAGATGTTCGGGCTGTTGCGACGATACCTAAGCTTGATGTCATAAGCGAAGGAGTAGTGAACATCGCCAGAAAGTACCACGAAGTTGGTCGGTGTTTTGGTATGGGTAAAGATGCTAATCAGCGTATTAGCACTGCCCGGATGTGCCATCCAGTTTTCAGCGTCAATCACTAATGGCTTGCCGATTGTGGTCGCCATCTTTTGCAGTGTTTCAATAAACTTCACGCCAAACATCGGTGCAGCAGAAACGATCACCACTTTATCTTGATTCATTAACTGATGTTGAAACTCAATCAAGGCTTCCCAGTCCATTAAACCTGAAGGCTTATTCATGCGTGACTCTGAACGCCAACGGCGGGTTCGAGTATCTAACACAATGACTTTGGGTGAGGTATCTATTGTGTAATGCCACTCTTCAAAGCGACTCAGCATCTCAATAAAGGCTTGATGCTTGTCTGGCTCGATGTTGCCAATAGAGTGAGTAGTCGCTGCATTGCCGGCTTCATTATGAGTTTGTTTACTAATGCGCGGTTGTTTAGTAATGAGCGGTTGAGCGACAAAAAGCTGTTTTGCTTGCACGATAAACGTTTCATCGAAGCTCTCCGGTTTGTTACCCCAACCTTGACACATCCAGTAAGCCGCAAGGCCGTTACCAATGACTTGGGTCGCGAACTGGTTTTGGTCGACGGCATGCTCCCAACCCACGGTAAGGTTCCAATCATCCGTCACATCGTGATCATCGAAGATCATGTACGTTGGAATATGCGCGAACAGACGTTGCACTTGCGGTAAGCCAGCAATGAAATCATCCATGATGACGCTTTCATCACGCCATTGTTGCTGCTCAGTCGGTGTTAATTGGCGTCCACCTTGAGTGAAGTTATTCTCAATTAAACGCTCTCGATTGACGCATTGCCACAGTGTCGGAGACCAAACCAATAAGTACATCGCGATAAACTCAGACAGCGTGACCAAGTGGTTTTCACAATCGGTAGAGCTAAAAATCGGCACGCCACGGTTCGGGAATAACTTATCGATCATCGATTCTGAAGCTGTGTGGTGCGGCAAATAGTGATGACGCTGGTATAAGTGGTATTCACTGTTATACAGAGCGTCACTGTTGTTGATTTGTTTAATTTGCGAGTCAGTCGGTAAGCTTTCGCCTACAAGGCCAAGCAGGTGAATCACTTGTTGAATAGCATCAAGTGTTGGGCCTGCCACATGGTCGGCGTAGATCTGATCGCCGCTCATCATCAGCATGTCGGGTCTTTCAGCGACGGTTTGATCGACCATCTTGTTATCGGCTGCAACTAGGCTGTCTTTGCTTGGATGATGCGGGTTGCGGCAAGAGCCATGAAGAATGTAATCAGCTGAGGTCGATATCTTAAACTCAACGCGAGATTTACCGTTGTAAACAAGGTGAGGGGCGAGCTCTTTTAGTGAACCTGACTCTGTGTGAATGTCATATTCAAGCAGCGTATTAGTCGGAAACTCACCTTGTAAGCGAATTAGCGTTATCCACGCATGTGTACCGATTTGAATCGAATCATGTTCTTCAAGCGATGAGGTATAAAACGGCTGGTCTTGTGCTGCTTCAAAATCGTCTATTTCTTGAGTATGAAGCTCGGCTCTGCCTGTAAGAGGCGAGCTGGTGGCTAACCAAAGTACCACTTCAGTCGCGGTGGTTTTTCTTAAAATGGGTCCGGCGAGTAACAGGGGAAGAGATGATGTCGTAGAGGGTTTCAATACGGTACCTAAAATCGTTGGTGGCTAGTCGTCGTGGTGTTCTTTTGTTTCGAGCTTGTTCGTGTCTGGCTTTGTGGTTCCAAGCGTTGATGCTTCAAATTCTACTGAGTCAGATTCTGTTGATTATGCTCTGCAATCTCAGGCTCTGTCGTTTCAGATTCTGTTGATTCAAGAACTTCGATAACTTCTGAGCTAGAAAGTTCATGGCCCATTAGAAATATTGCCAATAGGGCATCGGCTTTGGTCTTGGTATCGGAAGGCTCGTCTAATAACAGTTCGAGCTTTTCTCGAATCATAGCAATCTCGTGCTCAACAAAGCCACGGCCTTCTTCATCCCCTTGATTGTCTTCAGGGGCATTATCGAATTCAAGAAATAGCATGTCACCGTCTAGGTTGGTATCCACCAAACGCTCAGGCAACCACGCCTCACCCATAACAATATCTGGATCGGAATCTTTGGGTAAGTGATCTATAATGTTTTGTAATTCGGAGACTTTCACAATACTTTCATTTAACCGAGAATATTCTACATTGTAACGGTCAATGCCGAGCAAACCTAAAAATAGTTAGCCGTCATGGTTAATAAATGTCTAATCAGTAACACAATATTTTTTCAAAGAGTAATTACACAAGAATGAAGCTCAAATATTTACCGACTCTTCCTTCATCTGGATTGGTTTTACTAGGTAGCGCTTTCCTAAGTGGCATTTTCGTAAGTGCTAATGCGTGGGCCGCTGAAGAGCAAGAGTGGGGCATCGCTGCAATGTTCCGTACAGCAAGCATCCCTTATGACACGTCTGGTGGCGACCAATCGGTTAGCTCATTCGTACCGATGCTGTTTTTCAAGAACGATTATGTGTTTATTGACGGTACTGAGATGGGGGCATACCTCTATCAAACTGACGATGAGAAGTGGTCTTTCAATGCTATCTCTCGCATGCGCTTTATTGATATTCCTACATCTGAGCAGAACGCGATTGAAGGCGATACGGCGGACTTTGGTGCTCAACTGACCTACCAACTTGATGATTCTTGGTCTGTCGAGACGGAGTTAATGAGCGACAGTGAATACAACTTCCACGGTAACTTACGAGCTAAAGCCAAGTATGAAACTGGAGATTGGGAGTTTTACCCGAGCGCGACGCTGCGTTATAAAAGTGCTGATTTCAACAGTGAGTATTACTCCGCATCTAATGAAACCATTGGTGCTGGTGTTGACTTAAATGTTGGTGTTGAAACGCGTTACCATGTGGTTTCTAACTTGTACTTATTGGGTTCAACCAGTGTGACTCGATTGGACGATAACGCTTACGATTCTTCGATTGTTGAAGACCGTTATCAGGGGGAATTGTACCTTGGCTTTGGTTTCTTTAACGACAAAGAGAAAGCGCCAAAACCTAAACTGAGCAATGCGCCGTACTTACGTGTCGCACACGGCTGGGGAACGCCATCCAATATTGGCGACATCATGAAGTTCAATAGAGAAAAAGACGAATACAACAACCAGTTGACCTCGTTCTTCTATGGACACCCGTTAACCGATGAGATCTTCGGTTTGCCACTGGATATCTATTTAACCCCAGGTATTGCGCACCACTGGAGTTCAGACGTTCAATCGAGCAGCACCGAATACATTATCGCAATCAAGGCGTACTACACCTTTGATTGGCCAACTCAGTGGCGTGTTGGTGTGGCAGAAGGTATGTCTTACATCGATTCGATTACCTATATCGAAGGCTCTGAGATGGACCGTAAAGGTTACACCGCAAGCCATCTATTGAACTACTTAGACTTCTCATTCGATGTCAACGTTGGCGACTTGATTGGTAAGAATGACTTGAACAACTTATGGTTCGGTTATTCATTGCATCACCGTTCTGCGATCTTTGAAAAATCCTCTCAGTATGGTCGTATCAAAGGCGGCAGTAACTACAACACGGTCTACTTCCAATATGAGTTTTAAGCGCAGTTTTTAACGTTAGCTTTAAACCAGAGTTGACTAAGTACGAATTACATTTGACCGCGCTTTCATAGCTCCTGCGAGTGTTAGCGAGATTAATCAGCCTGATAGCTAAAGGTTTTCCCTTTGCTGTCAGGCTTTTTTGTTTGAGACTTGTGATATAATCGCGCGAGTTTAATAAGTACAAGAATAGGACACGCTTTGACTTCGTCTCCGGAAAAAGCAGATAACAACAAGAATGCAGCACAGCCAAGTTCTTCACAGAGCAAAGCGAAACCAAACCAAGCTGCATCGAAAAAATCTGCTGAACAATCAGCGACAAACAACAAATCATCTCAGAATAGCCCAGCCTCTCTTCGTAAAGCGCTCAACGAATGTATGATGCGCGATCGCTTCCGTTTGAGTAAGCGAATTGCTGGTGCGAGCAAAATTAAGAACGAACAAGCTAAGCACGCTGTCTTTGATGAGATTGCGTTAGACATTGCTAAGTCGATGATGACGGCAACTCAGCGTGCGGCACAGAAACCAACGATTGAATACCCAGAAATTCTCCCGGTTAGCCAAAAGCGCGAAGACATCGCGAAAGCCATCGCTGAAAACCAAGTGGTTATCGTGGCGGGTGAAACGGGTTCGGGTAAAACCACTCAGCTACCAAAAATCTGTTCTGAGCTTGGCCGCGGCCGCTTTGGCTTAATTGGTCACACTCAGCCCCGTCGTCTTGCGGCGCGTTCGGTTGCGAACCGTATTGCTGAAGAGATGGAAACACAGCTGGGTGAGTTCGTTGGTTATAAGGTTCGATTCAACGACCAGATTTCTGACAATACCCAAATCAAACTGATGACCGACGGTATTCTACTGGCGGAGATTCAACACGACCGTTTCTTAAATCAGTACGACACCATCATTATCGATGAAGCGCACGAACGTAGCCTGAACATCGATTTCATCATGGGTTACCTGAAAGAGTTACTGCCAAAGCGTCCTGATCTGAAAGTGATCATCACGTCGGCAACCATCGATCCAGAGCGTTTCTCTAAGCACTTTAACAATGCACCGATCATTGAAGTGTCTGGTCGTACTTACCCAGTTGATACGCGTTACCGCCCATTAGGTGGTGATGAAAGTGATTCAGACCGCGACCAAATCGAAGGCATCTTTGAAGCCGTTGATGAGCTGTGTGATGAAGGCCTTGGCGATATCTTGATCTTCATGAACGGTGAGCGAGAAATTCGTGATACCGCAGATGCATTAAGTAAACGCAACCTTCGTGATACCGAAATTGTCCCGCTTTACGCGCGTCTATCGGCGGGTGAGCAGAACCGTATCTTCCAGTCTCATACTGGTCGACGCATCGTTCTGGCAACCAACGTGGCAGAAACCTCGTTAACCGTTCCGGGCATCAAGTATGTTATCGACCCGGGTACGGCGCGTATTAGCCGCTACAGCTACCGAACTAAAGTACAACGCCTACCGATTGAACCAGTATCTCAAGCGAGTGCTAACCAGCGTAAAGGTCGTTGTGGTCGTGTTGCGGAAGGTATCTGTATTCGTCTGTACTCAGAGGAAGATTTCGAATCACGCCCAGAGTTTACTGACCCAGAGATTCTTCGTACTAACCTAGCATCGGTTATCCTTCAGATGACAGCGCTAGGCCTAGGCGATATTCAAGCGTTCCCATTTGTTGAAGCGCCCGATAAGCGCAACATTCAAGACGGTGTAAGGCTGCTTGAAGAGCTTGGTGCGATCGCCACCGTTGAACCGTCAGCGAACAAAAACAAGAACCACGGCGACGACAAGAAGAAGCTAACCGCGATTGGTCGTAAGCTGGCAAAACTGCCTATCGATCCACGTTTAGCGCGTATGGTAATTGAAGCGCCACGTAACCGATGCCTACACGAAGTGATGGTGATCGCGTCTGCGTTGTCGATTCAAGATCCGCGTGAGCGTCCATCAGATAAGCAACAATCGTCTGATGACAAGCACAAGCGTTTCTTCGATAAAGAGTCTGACTTCATCACGTTTGTGAACTTATGGGATTACATCAAGCAGCAGCAAAAAGCATTGTCGAGTAACCAGTTCCGCAAACAGTGTAAGCAAGATTACCTCAACTATTTACGTATCCGTGAATGGCAAGATGTGTACTTCCAAATTCACCAAGCAATGCGTGAACTGGATACTAAGTTGAATACAGAACCGGGCAGCTACGATGGCATTCACATGTCACTGCTATCAGGTCTGCTTTCGCACATCGGTATGAAAGATCAAGAGAAGAATGAGTATCAAGGTGCACGTAATGCACGCTTCCATATCTTCCCTGCGTCTGGCTTATTTAAGAAACAGCCTAAGTGGATCATGTCTGCGGAGCTGGTAGAAACCTCAAAACTTTGGGGGCGCGTTATCGCGAAGATTCAACCGGAATGGATTGAACCGCTAGCGAAACACCTGATTAAACGTAGTTACAGCGAACCACATTGGTCGAAGAAGCAAGCGGCAGTAATGGCACACGAAAAAGTGATGCTTTACGGAATCCCAATCATTCCAAAACGCTTAGTTAACTACGGTGCGATTGATGCCACTGTCAGCCGTGAATTGTTTGTACGCAGTGCATTGGTTGAAGGTGAGTGGGAAACCAAACATACGTTCTTCAAACAGAACCGCAAGCTCCTGCAAGAAGTGGAAGAGCTTGAGCATAAATCGCGTCGTCGCGACATCTTGATCGATGATGATGAACTGTTCGACTTCTATGATCAACGTGTTGGCGAAGAGGCAGTGTCAGGCCGTCATTTTGATACGTGGTGGAAGAAGACCAGTCAGAAAACTCCTGAGCTGCTTAACTTTGAAAAGTCGATGCTGTTCCGAGGCGATGCTAGCCACGTTACTGATTTGGATTATCCGAACTTCTGGCACCAAAACGGTATTAAGTTGAAACTGAGCTACCAATTTGAACCAGGTGACGACAACGATGGTGTAACGGTACACATTCCGCTGCCTATCTTGAACCAAATTGACCAAAACGGTTTTGATTGGCAGATCCCAGGCCTGCGTCAGGAACTGGTGATTAGCCTAATTAAGTCACTACCTAAAACGCTACGCCGTAACTTTGTACCTGCGCCAAACTACGCAGATGCATTCTTGGCACGTGTGACACCGCTTGAAGCACCGTTACTGGATTCTCTTGAGAAAGAGCTACGCCGCATGACGGGTGTGGAAGTGGTACGTGATGACTGGAAGTTAGACCAGATTCCAGAGCACTTAAAGGTAACATTCCGCGCTGTAGATCATCGCAAGCGTAAGCTGAAAGAACAGAAAGATCTGCATGAGTTGAAAGAGAGCCTGAAAGACAAGGTTCAAGAAACGCTTTCTAAAGTGGCAGACGACGATATCGAGCAGCAGAACCTGCACACGTGGAGCTTTGGTGAATTACCAAAAGTCTACCAACAGAAACGTGGTGGCTACGATGTTAAAGCCTTCCCTGCGCTGGTGGATACCAAAGACAGCGTAGAGATCAAACTGTTCGAAACCGAGCAAGAGCAAATCTCGGCAATGAAATCGGGTCAGCGTCGTTTAATCTTGTTGAACGTGCCATCACCGATCAAATACTTGCACTCGAACCTGCCGAACAAATCGAAACTTGGCTTGTACTTCAACCCATACGGACAGGTACTCGATCTTATCGATGACTGTATCGCTTGTGGTATTGATAAGCTGATTGAAGAGAAGGGCGGTTTGGTTTGGGAACCAGAGCAGTTTGAAGCTCTGAAAGAACACGTACGTGCAGAGCTGGGTGATACCGTAGTAGAGATTGCTCAACAGGTTGAAACCATCCTAACCACGGCATTCAGCATCAGTAAAAAGCTGAAAGGACGCGTGGATCTTTCTATGGCATTCGCACTTTCTGACATAAAAGCTCAAGTAGAAGGTTTGATTTTTAAGGGTTTTGCCACAGAATGTGGGTGGAAACGCTTGCCGGATATTCTACGCTATATGAGAGCGATTGAACGCCGCATGGAAAAACTGCCAATTGACCCGAACAAAGATCGTCTTCACATGATCAAAGTTGAGTCAGTAATGAATGATTACAAAGAACTGCTGAATAAAATTCCAAAAGGGATCGCGGTTTCAGAAAATGTAAAAGAGGTGCGTTGGATGATAGAAGAGCTTCGTGTAAGCTTCTTCGCACAGCAGCTCGGTACGCCTTACCCAGTATCAGATAAGCGTGTTAAAAACGCGATTGATGCTTGCTAAAGGAATAAAGCTAGACGCAATGGCAAGGTTTGGGTATAAATCTTGCTTATTGCATTACTAATTGAATAGTTATTACATACAGGGCGACTTGGTGGCAATTTATTACCACTCAAGGCCTGCCACTAGGACGAAAAAGGTCGAATATGAAAAAAACGTTATTGGCACTAGCACTACTAGGTGCATCTTCAACAGCAATGGCTGATTCTTGGTTGTACGGCGGTGTAATGGGTGGTCAAAACTCATTCGCTGGTGAAGATGAAAACGCGGTGGGCATCCACGTAGGTACAGGTATCCTTCCACTAATCGGTGTTGAAGCGGGTTACTGGGATCTAGGTTCTTTCGGCAGCGTTAATTACGGCAACCGCGATCTTAAGAATTTAGACGCAAGCACTGCTTACCTAGCGATTAAACCAAGCATCGATTTTGGTCCTCTTCACGTATACGCGAAGGGTGGTCTTCACTCTTACGAGCTTAAAGCTGATGGCTTCAAGCAAGACGATGTTGATATCATGTACGCTGTAGGCGCTGAATACTTCATCTTTGGTCCACTATCTGTAGGCGCTAGCTACCAAAACTTCAAAATGAAAGATGACGACTCTGGCGTATTCACGCTAAACGCAACTATCCACCTACTGTAATTACTTGCAGTCAGTGACAGACGTACCGTTGGTCACGGATATTTGTAGAGTTCGTAAGAATTCGTAAAAAATGCCAGCTTGATAGCTGGCATTTTTGTATCTGTTAACCGTGTAATCGCTACTCTGTTTTCTTCTAACAGGCAGCGGGTAGACGGTTACTTTTTACTGTTCAGAATACGCTGGATTCTTGGGTTAATCGCTTTGCCGTGCTGGCTTTCGTACTCTTCACGTTTTAAATCGTTTAGGTTTTTCACTGAGTTAGCGGCAAGCAGGAATTGCGGCAACTCCGTTTCCAGCATGCCTTTCTCATCTAAACGTTTTGCTTCCAAGTAGTACTTCTTAAACAGACCATCCAGCTTGTTTTCAGCCGTACGCTTCAAGTCATACAGTTTGTTCTGAATCAGCCATTTTTCAATTTTGTTGGCAGCGGTGCGAGACAACACACGGATACGGCTATCCAGCAACTCTTCTTCAGTTAAAGAATCTTTCAGGATCCACAGCTCACCCATTTGCGGCGGCCAGCTGTTGCCAAGCTGAATACGTTCGTGGCAGTGCATTAAAACGCGGTTAAGGCCGTCTGAATCAACAGAGTTGGCAAACTCAATGAACTTACCGCTTGGCTCACTACCGTACTGATATTCCCACTGCGTTTCGTACACGCTCAAGAAAGAGCCGAACACGTGAATACACCAATCGGTTAGTTCCAGCTCTGCAGGATCTTGATCAACAACAGGTACTTGTTGAGACGCACCAGAATCCGCAGCTTGTGCAGCCGCTACTTTCACTTCGGTACTTTGCGCTTCAATCACTTCAGGTACTAATGGACCTGTAGCGTCAGGTACAACAGGTTGAGCTGGCTCAGAAGGTTGGCTTTTTGCCTTTTTGAATGAGCTGCTGCCTGAAGCGTTCAGATGGGCTAAGCTTTTGTCTATACCCATTTCCTTGAGCTTGTCCTGCATTTCCTGAATATTGAGAGGTCTTCTGCTGTTGTTGTCTTTCATTTTGCTTCTCGTTAACTAGCCAGTACTGCAGCTTGGATTCAATCCGAGATAATGGCATTAATTCATTGGCTTTGGCTTTATACCAGAGGACAAATTTCTTCCATACTAAACTATGGTCACCGGTCAAACCGGAGAATTTAAACGCACGTTCTGCCCATGATGGTATCTCTTCTTCGTTGAGATCATGAGTAGAGACGGTGTTGCTGTTCATTGAGCCTCGACCTTGTGGGCGAGGGGCCTGCTGCATGTGTTGCATTGGTGCCGGAGCAGGCTGAAACTTAGGTGCAGGTGCAGGTGCAGGTGCAGGTGCAGGTGCAGGTGCAGGTGCCGTAGAGTAGACCGGAATACTATTGGTCGGTTGAACCTCAACGTGCGCCGCAGTCTGCTCTTGCTCAATGAGCATTTTGAAAACGTGAATCTCTTTTTTATCCCGATAATCTACTTTTACCTTATCGAGAAAACCTTGGTCGACTAAACACTTAAGACAGTCGGCTAAACCAAACGTAGAGAGAGCACAAAGTTGACCTGCTGTTTGTAGGCACACATTGGTGTAGCCGAATTCGTCAGCACCGTCTGCAAGCATCAATAAAACCAGCTTTTCTGCAGGGCTAGAAGTATTCACTTGCCAAGCTAAATAAGAATATTTGGCGCTCAATATCGTGTTCTCAAAAAAGGTAAGTCGTTGTCACTATTGTAAGTCACCCCTTACCGAATTTATAGCAACTTAACAGAAAACGGCATTAGTAAGCCAAATATTGACCATAAGGAGACGTCTGCCCCATAAAGTAAGCCTACAGTCATTCATTCTTGTGGTTTAAGCTAGGAATCATTGGGCATGAATACGCATAGCAGCTTAAAGTGCCGACATTCTTTGTTAGGTTAAGAATGCCCAATTCGCGTCCACATTCTGTTGGTCACAATACAGGTCTTCTTTTAAAGTCTTCTCTTTAGGTCAACTATTGATGATTTTCTTAGCTATATCCCATTTATTCTCTTTCCATTCACAAAATGTATTTAATTTATAAAACCCCTTGATATGATCAATACTTGCGCTATTATGACGATAAGTCAGAAATGACGAAGCGTCACAAAATGGTTAACTACATGAATTTACTATTCGTGTTAATATATTGGACAGGAGCGTTTTAAATGCTGATTAAGCTTAGGTAATAGCTAAGCTCAAATACGGACTGAAAAATTATGTTTGGCTTTGGTTGTAAAGGCGATAAACAAAGTATCTTTGGTTGCAAAGGCGTGTTGTCTAAAAAGCAGCAATCCATAGCCGACCGAGAAGTAGAATTGATGTTGTTAGCAAAAGATCTGGTTCGAGAACAAGGGTTCGGAAACCTCACGATGGACAAGCTAACGGCAGCGAGCTCTTATTCTAAAGGTACGATATACAATCACTTTTGCAGCAAAGAAGACGTCGTTTTAGCGTTATGTATTCACTCTCTCAAGACAGAAGCAATGATGTTTGCTCGCTCTGGAGAGTTTGAAGGCAACACACGTGAAAAGATCGTCGCATTGCACGTTGCTTACCGAATCTATGCTCGCATGGAGCCGGTACTATCAACCTGTGCGATCATGGCTAAAAGCCCGTGGGTACTAGAGAAAGCGTCTAGTGCACGCGTCGCCGAGATGAATGAACTGGAAGAGTTGGTGATTGAACAATGCGACTCTATGGTTAACCAAGCGGTAGAAGCGGGTGACCTAAAGTTCTCTTCTGGCGTTGGCTCAGATGCCATCGTTTTTGCTAACTGGTCAATCGCATTTGGTTCAAATGCTTTGTCACAGAATGCATCAAACAGTCATTGTATTAAGCGGTTACAAGACCCGTATTCAGTATTACACAACGCGAACATGATTCTAGACGGCCTAAATTGGCAGCCCCTTTCTAGTGACTGGGATTACCGCAAAACTTGGCGTCGTGTAGAACAAGAACTGTTCAGTGAAGAGATCGCTTACTTAGAGTCTGTAGGTCGATAGCTTCCGTTAAGCCCACACATGTGGGTTTATTAATAACCATTTTTGACGATTCGTCACAAACTTGAGACTGACCGACTGTGGTTGCTGTTTTCTTGAGTGTTTGACTAAGCATTGTGTCTTTTGTCAGCTTCGGCTGGCTTTTTATGACACAAATATGACGAATCGTCACAAATGGAGACTGTGATGAAACATGACAGCCAGAAGCCCACGTTCGATCAGCAAAACCGAGATAACCCTAATGCCGATAGCGCAAACACAGATCTAAACAGTTGGCACTCAATACCTACCAAGCGTTCGTTTATCGTTCTGCTGGTGGTGTTTTCAATCATCATTCTCTCTGCATTAGGGGCTAAGAACCTCTACTTTAGAGGGGACTACAACATCTTCTTCGAAGGCACCAACAAGCAGTTGATGGCGTTCGATGAAATCCAAACCACCTTTGCAAAAACCGACAACCTTGCGATTGTTGTCGCACCTGAAGATGGCAATGTCTTCACCCCTGAAACTCTCAACCTGATTCAAAATCTCACGGTTGATGCGTGGCAGATCCCGTATTCAAGCCGTGTCGATTCCCTTGCTAATTATCAGCACACCGAAGCCATTGAAGATGATCTTTTGGTAGAAGACTTGCTGTATGAAGAGTACGAACACACACCAGAACGCATCGCCAAAGTAAAACAGATCGCCCTTAACGAGCCGTTGCTTAAGAATGCCTTGGTGTCGGCCTCTGGCGATGTGACGATTGTGAACGTCACCGTGCAACTGCTAGAAGTGGACAAAACCGCAGAAGTGCAAGAGGTGATTGCGGCAATCAATACCATGATCGGCAAGTACCAAGCTCAGTATCCTAATGTCGAATTCCATAAAGCGGGCATCATAGCCATGAACAACGCTTTTATGACTTCGGCTCAAGAAGACAGCTCAACGCTCGTTCCTTTAATGCTGTTGGTGGTACTGGTGTTCCTGACCTTTATGCTGCGCTCGTTCTTTAGTGTGGTGGCGACGCTCATTGTGATCATCTCTTCGATTGTTGCCACCATGGGATTGTCTGGTTGGGCAGGGATGTTCTTGAGTACCGCAACCGTGAATGTGCCAACCTTGGTTTTAACTTTGGCGGTGGCTGATTGTGTTCACGTGATTGTGACCATGAGACAAGCGATGCAGCGCGGTATGGAGAAAGCACAAGCCATTCAATACAGCATCAAGCTCAATGCGATGCCGATTCTGATCACCTCGGTGACCACTGCGATTGGTTTCCTGATGATGAACATGTCGGACTCACCAGTGCTGCGTGATTTCGGTAACTTATCGGCACTGGGTGTACTTATTGCGTGCTTCTTGTCTGTGACTATGTTGCCAGCGTTGCTAAAACTGCTGCCAGTCAAACGTCTACCTGCCAACCCTAAGGCGGCAGACAAAGTCACCTTCATGGATAAGCTGGGCGATTTTGTCGTAACTAACCGTAAAGCACTGCTGCCGATTTCTACGCTAGTGATTGTTGGCGCTGCCGCGTTAATTCCGCTCAACAAAGTCAACGATGAATCGGTGAAGTATTTCGATACCTCAAGTGAATTCAGACAAGCGGCTGACTTCATGGAAGAGACCGTAAGCGGCATGACAACCCTCAGTATCGCAGTGAAAACTAACGAGTCTCAAGCGATTGCTGATCCTGTGTTCTTGCAAGCAATTGGTGACTTTACTAAGTGGCTACGCGTTCAACCAGAAACTGACCATGTGGCAACGCTTTCTGATGTTTATATGCGTTTGAACAAGAATATGCATGCCGACGACGACAGCTACTACAAGCTACCGCTGAACCGTGAACTTGCCGCGCAATATCTGCTGCTTTACGAAATGTCTCTGCCGTACGGCTTGGACTTGAACAACCAGATCAACGTCGATAAATCATCGATCAAAATGGTACTCACCGTCGATAACCTTGGCAGCGTTGAGCTAGTCGAACTCGAAGAGCGCATTTACTCATGGTTTGCAGCCAATGCACCGCAATATGAAGTGGTGGCTTCGAGCCCGTCACTGATGTTTGCCCATATTGGCGAAACCAACATGGCGAGCATGCTATCAACTTTGCCTATCACCCTAGTGCTTATCTCTGGCTTGATGATCTTTGCATTGCGCTCGGTTCGCTTAGGCATGATCAGCCTAGTGCCCAACATTGCGCCTGCGATCATTGGCTTTGGTTTATGGGCGCTTATCTCAGGTGAAATCAACCTCGGTTTGTCAGTCGTGGTCACGCTCACGTTGGGTATCGTGGTTGATGATGCGGTGCACTTCTTGAGTAAATACCAGCGCGCAAGAATCGAAGGGAAATCAGCAGAAGAAGCGGTTCGATACGCTTTCCACACCGTAGGTCGCGCTTTGTGGATCACCACTGTTGTGCTAGTGGCCGGTTTCTCTGTACTGGCGATGTCGAGCTTCAGACTCAACTCCGACATGGGCTTACTCAGCGCGATTGTGATTTTCATTGCGCTGGTGGTCGATTTCATCTTGCTACCAAGCTTACTGATGATCTTCGACAAACAGACCCACTATTCAGCTAAAACTCAGCACGAATCAAAGCCAGATACCAAGTCGCAGCCTAGATCGACAGCCGAACTGACTACTTCGACCAAATAAGGAAACGTCGGCCTGCTGCGGTGGGCTGACTCAAGGAGATATTTATGAAAAGCGTTAAACAAACATTCGCTACTACATTACTTACTGTTAGCTCGTTGGCACTGAGCACATTCGCCGCTTTCCCAGCGTTAGCAGACCCTGCGAAAGGCTTAGAAATTGCCGAGCAACGTAAAGCGGTCGATGTCGGGTGGGGCGATTCTGTCGCAACCATGGAAATGCTACTTCGCAACAAACAGGGCGAAAGCAGTACACGTCTGATGCGATTGAAATCTTTGGAAGTCGATGACGATGGCGACAAAGGCTTAACCATTTTTGATGAACCACGCGACGTAAAAGGCACGGCTTTCCTAAACCATTCGCACATCACCAAATCCGATGACCAGTGGTTGTATCTTCCTGCACTCAAGCGTGTAAAACGCATCTCTTCACGCAACAAATCTGGCCCGTTTATGGGCAGTGAATTTGCGTATGAGGATTTAAGCTCGTTTGAACTTGAAAAGTACACCTTCAACTACATTGAAGACGCGAAACTGGAAGGCGTAGACACCTTTGTTTTAGAGCAAGTACCGACCGATAAAAACTCAGGCTACACCATGCAAAAGGTATGGCTAGACCAACAGCACTACCGCCCAATGAAAGTCGAGTTTTACGACCGCAAAGGCGCACTGCTTAAAACTCTATCGTTCCAAGATTACAAACAGTACCTAAACCAATACTGGCGCGCACACACCATGGCGATGCAAAACCATCAAACAGGCAAAAGCACCGTATTAACCACGACAGATTTAGTGTTCCAGACCGGTCTTAAAGACAAGGATTTCCAAAAGAACACACTAAAACGTGCGAAATAAGGCAGGAATATGAAAAGGATTGTGGCAACAGGAACCCAATTATCCTTAACCTTGGCGGCGACCGTCGGGCTTATGCAGGTGTCGTTGCCTTGTGTGGCGGCAGGCTTTAGTCCTGATATCGCAGGGCAGGTTAACCTTGAACATAGGCAGTTCTTTAGCGACGGCTTACAAGGGCAAGACAAAGGACAAAGCTCACTGGTGTTGCAGCCAGAGTTTTACTGGGAGCAACAAGAGGGCAACGGCAGCATTACCTTCACCCCGTTTTATCGCCTAGACAGTGAAGACGATGAACGAACTCATGGTGATATTCGCGAAGCCTTGTATTTAACCTATTGGGATGATTACGAACTGCGAGCGGGTGTTGGAAAGGTATTTTGGGGCGTAACCGAATCGGCGCATTTAGTGGATGTGGTAAACCAGACCGATGCCATTGAATCGGTCGATGGCGAATCCAAGTTAGGTCAGCCTATGGTGCACTTCACCTCGATAAAAGAGTGGGGCACCATAGACGCCATGTTACTGCCGTATTTTCGTGAGCGTACATTCGCAGGCGAAGACGGTCGATTAAGACCAACGGTACCTGTTTCGGACGATGCGCTTTACGAATCTTCGCGAGAAGAAAAGCACGTCGATGTGGCATTGCGTTATAGCCAAATGTACGGCGATTGGGATGTCGGTTTAAGTTATTTAGGTGGTACGAACCGTGACCCTTATTACCGTGTGGAAGGCAATCAACTCAAGCCGTATTACGCGCAAATGCAGCACTTCGGACTCGATGTTCAAGGCATTATCGGTGACTGGTTATGGAAGCTGGAAAGCATTTATCGCGACAGCTACGACAACCATACCGGCGTGGCGACAGGCTTTGAATACACTTGGGTTGGAGCGCTTGAATCGTATTGGGACATCGGCTTCATCGCTGAATACCTGTATGACAGCCGAGGCAACAATGCCCAAACCATCGGCCAAAATGATGTGTTCCTTGGGGCACGTTTCGCTTTGAACGATGAAGACGGCACCGAAGTGCTTACTGGTATCACTCAAGACTTAGATAACAGTGATGTCTACAGTGCCAAGCTAGAGGCATCGAGCCGTATTAACAACAATCTCAAGTGGCGACTGAATGCTTGGTTGTTTGAGAACGAAACCCCAGAGGACTTGTTGTTCTTCGCACGCAAGGATGACTTTGTTGAGATGGCGTTGGAATATTATTTCTAATGTTAGCTTCGTGGGGCGTTCCTGTTGGGGGACGTCTCAAATTTAAGATGAGCCATATTTAGAATGTTCAAAGTCGTCTTTTTATAAAGTGGATCAAACAATCGAATAAACCTACAGGTAAAATGGTTATATTTTTTCAGTATCTATAACCTCCGAATATGCATGTAAATCGTGCTGGTGGTATCGGCCTTAAGGGATTTATGAATTCATTTAATTGGGATAAAAACTTTGAAACAGGCATTGGTGTTGTAGATGAACAGCATCAATATCTTGTTGGTATTATCAACCACTACGGAAATCTGTTGTCAGAGAACACTATCTCTATCGACGACATAAACGTCGCTTTACTCGATCTCACATGCTATGCCGAATTTCACTTTAAAGAAGAAGAATCTTTGATGAGAGATTGCGGTGTGTATGAGCGACACATTGAAGAGCATATCAAAGTGCATCGTGTATTTATGCAAGATATCTACAGTATGCAAGCTTTCATCATGGAAGAAGATCAGTCGTCAGCACGGCAGTTACTTGATTTATTGATCCACTGGCTTGCTTACCACATCCTCGGCATCGACCAAAACATGGCGCGACAAATGACCGCGATAGAAGAGGGCGCGACACCTCTGCAAGCCTTTGAAGCGGAAGAAAAGCAGCAAGATTCTGCGACTGTCCCGCTGTTGGCTGCGCTTAACGGCCTGTTTGAACAAGTCTCTGAACGAAACAAACAGTTGTTACGCTTCAACCAGTTACTCGAAGATAAAGTTGAGGAACGTACGGCAGAATTAAAACGAGCGAATAAGAGACTTGAAGAACTGTCATTAACCGACTCTCTTACTAATTTGCATAACCGTCGTAGTGCTTTTAAACAGTTAGCGCTGCATTGGCAAGACTCCAAAGAACTGGGCATGCCTTTAGTGTGTATTATGATTGATGCCGACCACTTCAAGCGCATTAATGACACCAGCGGCCATGATGCAGGCGACTTGGTGCTACAAACCCTCTCGCGTGAACTGAAAAACACGTTCCGTAATGATGATATTGTTTGCCGGTTAGGTGGCGATGAGTTCTTGGTTATTTGCCCAAACACCGACCTTAAAGGTGGGATGTACATCGCGGAAACCGCTCGACAGAAAGTGTCTGAATTAGAGGTTGAAACCAGTCATCAAGTTTGGATTGGCAGTATTAGTGTCGGTGTCGCTGAAATGACCCAAGAATTCGAAACCATGAACGAATTGATTAAAGCGGCGGATGAGTCCGTCTATTTAGCAAAAAACGCAGGGAAGAACAGCGTTTGTTCTATTCAGATCTAGCCTTCAGGTCATTTCCAAATTAAGAAGTGGAACCTGTAATTGTTCCACTTCTTCCTACTCCTCATTAATATCCTGTTAAATTTGCCGTGTTTTTAGGCAATAACTTGTTCTTTTAGCGATTCAATTTGGCATTGGTTGCGTGTTTGATTACTATGTGTAGCTATCTAAAAAAACTAATCATCCGATACGGACACTACCAACTGGTAGATGAGGAAATGATGCAACATCTAGAAGAGATCATTGCTAATGCAACGACTGCTATTGATACAGCAGATTCGTTAGTCGCACTTGATGAAGTGCGAGTTCAGTATTTAGGTAAGAAGGGTGAACTAACTCTTCAACTACAAAGCCTAGGTAAACTTCCACCTGAAGAGCGTCGCACTGCTGGTCAAGAGATCAACAAAGCGAAAGGTGCTGTTCAACAAGCGATCGCAGCTCGCAAAGACGCACTACAACGTGCAGAGCTTGAAGCGAAACTAGCTGAAGAAACTATCGATGTGAGCCTACCAGGTCGTCGCATTGAGAACGGTGGTCTTCACCCAGTTACTCGCACAGTTGAGCGTATCGAACAGTTCTTTGGTGAGCTTGGCTTTAGCACTGAGTCTGGCCCTGAGATCGAAGATGCATTCCACAACTTTGATGCACTAAACATCGCAGACGATCACCCAGCTCGTACTGATCACGATACTTTCTTCTTCAACCCTGATCTAATGCTACGTACGCACACTTCTGGTGTTCAAATCCGTACGATGGAAAACGGCAAACCGCCATTCCGCTTCATTGCTCCGGGTCGTGTTTACCGTAACGACTACGATCAAACTCACACGCCAATGTTCCACCAAGTGGAAGGTATGTTAGTGGATGAGAACGTAAACTTCGCTCAACTTAAAGGCATTCTTAACGATTTCCTTTGTAACTTCTTTGAAGAAGAAGTTGAAGTGCGTTTCCGTCCTTCATTCTTCCCGTTCACAGAACCTTCAGCTGAAGTTGACGTGAAACGTAAAGATGGCAAATGGCTAGAAGTTCTAGGCTGTGGCATGGTTCACCCTAACGTACTTCGCTCTGTTGGCATCGACCCTGAGAAATACTCTGGTTTTGCATTCGGTATGGGTGTAGAGCGTCTAACGATGCTTCGTTATGGCGTAAATGACCTTCGTGCGTTCTTCGAGAACGACCTTCGTTTCCTTAAACAATTCAAGTAATCCGGGGCAGTCAAAACTATGAAATTCAGTGAATCTTGGCTACGCGAGTGGGTTAAACCTGCAATTAACAGCGAAGAGCTAGCTCACCAAATCACTATGGCTGGTTTGGAAGTTGACGATGTAGAACCTGTTGCTGGTGAATTCACCGGCGTTAAAGTAGGTAAAGTGGTTGAGTGCGGTCAGCACCCAGACGCAGACAAACTACAAGTAACTAAAATTGATATCGGCGAAGAAGAGCTGTTAGACATCGTATGTGGTGCATCTAACTGTCGTCTTGGCCTAACTGTAGCAGTAGCAACAGTTGGCGCAGTACTGCCTGGTAACTTCAAAATCAAGAAAGCAAAACTACGTGGTGTTCCATCGAACGGCATGCTTTGTTCTTTCTCTGAGCTAGGTATCGACGTAGAGTCTGACGGCATCCTTGAGCTGCCTGAAGGCACAACGCTAGGTATGGACGTACGTGAGCTTCTTGAGCTTAACGACGTAACTATCGACGTAGACCTAACAGCAAACCGCGCAGACTGCTTCAGCATCCGTGGCCTTGCTCGTGAAGTTGGCGTACTAAACCGCGCAGACGTTACAGAGCCAACAGTTGACGCTGTTGCAACAAGCATTGAAGACACAGTATCTGTTGAAATCAAAGCAACTGATGCTTGTCCACGTTACCTTGGCCGTGTGGTTAAGAACGTAAACGTGAAAGCGGAATCACCAATCTGGATGCAAGAAAAACTGCGCCGTTGTGGTATCCGTTCAATCGACCCAGTTGTAGACATCACAAACTACGTGATGCTAGAGCAAGGCCAACCAATGCACGCATTTGATCTAGCTAAGATCGAAGGCGGTATCGTGGTTCGTCTAGCAGAGCAGGGCGAAAAGCTAACACTTCTAGATGGCAACGAAGCTGAACTAAACAGCAACACACTTGTTATCGCTGACCAAAACAAAGCACTAGCAATCGCTGGTATTTTTGGCGGTCAAGATTCAGGTGTTACGACTGAAACAACAGACGTACTTCTTGAAGCTGCATTCTTCGCACCGGATCACATCCGTGGTCGCGCACGTGCTTACGGCCTTCACACAGATTCTTCTCTACGTTTCGAACGTGGTGTTGATTCAACACTACAAGCAGCAGCAATGGAGCGTGCAACACAGCTTCTAGTTGAAATCTGTGGTGGTGAAGTTGCGCCAGTAAACGGCAGCGAATCTGAAGCTGATCTTCCTAAAGCAAACGTAGTTGCTCTACGTCGCGCTAAGCTAGACAGCCTACTAGGTCACGAAATCCCATCTACAGACGTAGTGGAAATTCTTACTCGCCTAGGCTGTGAAGTTGAAAGCACTGATGCTGGCTGGACGGCAACGTCTCCATCTTGGCGTTTTGATATCGCAATCGAGCAAGACCTAATTGAAGAAGTAGGTCGTATCTACGGTTACGATAACATTCCAAACCAAGCGCCTAAAGCGGCACTTAAAATGAATGACCACAAAGAAGCTGACCAACCGCTTAAGCGCGTTCGTGACCTTCTTGTAGACCGTGGCTACCACGAAGCAATCACATACAGCTTCGTAGAACCAGAACAGCAAAAACTTGTTGTACCTGGTGTTGAGCCGCTAATCCTGCCATTCCCAATCTCTGCGGACATGTCAGCAATGCGTCTTGGCCTAATCCAAGGTCTTCTAAACACAGTTGTTCACAACCAGAAGCGTCAACAGTCTCGCGTTCGTCTATTCGAATCTGGCCTACGTTTCATCCCTGAAGCAACTGCTGAAAACGGCATGCGCCAAGAAATGATGCTTGCGGGCGTTATCTCTGGTACTCGTGGCGAAGAGCACTGGGACATTGCAACTAACACTGTAGATTTCTTCGATCTTAAAGGTGACCTAGAAGCCGTTCTTGAGCTTTCTGCTAACGAAATCGCATACAGCTTCAAATCTGCTAAGCACCCAGCACTTCACCCAGGTCAAACTGCGGCTATCGTAGTAGACGGCAAAGAAGTGGGTATCATTGGTACTGTTCACCCAGAACTAGAGCGTAAGTTTGGTCTTAACGGCCGTACTATCGTATTCGAAATCGAATGGGCAGCTATCAATACTCGCGTGCTTCCAGAAGCAGTAGCAGTATCTAAGTTCCCTGCAAACCGTCGTGATATCGCCGTTGTTGTTGACGAAGCAGTTGCTTCTGGCGACATCGTAGAAGCGTGTATCGCAGCTGGTGGTGAATTCCTAACAGGCGCTAAACTGTTCGACGTATACGTTGGTCAAGGTGTTGAAGAAGGTAAGAAGAGCCTAGCTATCGCACTTAGCCTACAGTCTGTAGAGCGCACACTTGAAGATGCAGACATCGCTGGTTCAGTAGACGCTATCGTAGCTTCAATCTCAGAGAAATTCGGCGCAGCACTTCGCGACTAATCTCTTCTGATAGATAGAAAAATCAAAGGCCTCGCATTGCGAGGCCTTTTTTGTTTTGGAGATGGATGCGGATACTAACTCATTATTGGGCATAAACGCGTTATACTCAAAACTCTAATTCACTTAACTGATATTAGAAAAAGTATCTTGAAACCGTAAAGCTGCGAGTTTGATACGGCGACGTTGAACAATGAGTATTAGCTATCTAATCAATTACGCTAGTATGGGCGAAGTCTGAAAGTAATAGACTCAGAAAGCGTATTAATAATAACCAACAAAAGTCTGGTGAGTGTGTTACCTTGGTTGTTATCCCTACCGCTTAGTAGGGACTTCTTTTCTTTTCCGAACTCGCAAATCGGCACTCCTTAGTCGCCCTCCTAAGCCATACTGCAGGCTTTAATTATGTCCATCTCAACCGAAAAGTTAAGAAATATATTCAAACTCTCTAGAATTGAAAATGTAGATACCAACAACGTACCCCATATAGCTCCTTGGTTACCACTTGCTCAAAAAGTAAATCCGGTCATCCCTTCTGCAATTATATATTGCGAAGGTAATTTTGGTAAAATTGATGGTAAAACCGCTAATGGGTTAGTGAGGCATTCGTTAAGCTATCGTATTCTATCGGTTATTGATAGTGAGTCTGCTGGCTTAGATGCTGGTGAAGTTCTTGATAACAAAGCCAATGGAATACCGATCCTTGCCAATGCTGAAGAAGCTATCATTCACGCGGAAAGCATTCCCGATTATTTCATTTTTGGCATTGCGCCATCAAGTGGTTTTTTATCTGACTTAGATAAAAGCATCATTTTAAATGCCATGTCATTAGGAATGAACATCGTAAATGGCTTACATGAATTTCTAACCGACGATCCTCTGTTTTTAGAAGCCAGTTTAAAGAATAACGTTCGAATATTCGATACTCGCAAACCCAAAAGTAAAGGCGATCTGAAAACGTTTAGCGGGAAAATACACTACGTTAAATGTCCGAGAATTGCTGTAATGGGGACGGATTGCGCCCTAGGAAAACGAACAACAGCAACAATATTGGCGAATGAACTGACTAAAAAAGGCCTTAACGTCGTTCTGATTGCCACTGGTCAAACAGGTATTATGCAAGGCGCACAATACTGCGTTGCACTCGATGCAGTCCCTTCACAATTTTGTGCCGGTGAATTGGAATCTGTCATTGTACAGGCCTATGAAAAAGAAAATCCGGATCTGATAATTGTTGAGGGGCAAGGAGCCTTGAGTCACCCTGCGTTTTCAACCAGCGCTTTTATCTTACGTGGCAGTTGTCCAACGGGTGTGATACTGCAACATGCCCCTAAACGTTTATATCGTAGTGATTTTCCTGATTGCCCAATGCCTTCGATTGCCTCAGAAATCAATCTTATCGAAACGTTTTCTAATACCAATGTTATTGGACTAACACTGAATCATGAAGATATGTCGTTGGATGAAACACGTTGTGCGATAGACACTTACACTACCGAATTTGGTCTACCGGTTACTGATGTCTTGTCACAGCCTGTTGAACATCTACTGCACATCGTAACGTCAGCCTTCCCTATAATAGCAAGTAAACTGGCCGAAAAAGGGTGAACTACCCTAGGTTAGACATCGATTGTGGGAAAGTTCATCATAACGCTCAGTTCCTGATTTCTCAGCTATCACTGAAAAATATATCCGTTACGCCTGTAACAAAAGTCTTCCTCGGCCACCCTATCATCGCACAAGTTCTTATTGATGCTGGCGCAACAATGTTAGCCGATTCAAGAATCGAAAATCTTCAAAAGATGACTGAAATTGGCATTGCTATCCCTAAAATGCTGATACGTACACCCATGCTCAGTCAAGTGGCAAGCGTAATAAAATACAGTGATATGAGTTTAAACTCTGAAGTTGAAGTGATTCAGAGGCTTTCACATGCAGCGGAACAACAAAATTGCTGTCACGGTATCATTATTATGGTTGAGCTTGGCGATCTCAGAGAAGGTGTGATGCCAAATCGCGTGATTGATTTTATCCGAGAGATTATTTCTTTACCAAACATCACGATAAAAGGAATTGGTACGAATTTAGCCTGTCGGTATGGTGTCGCTCCAGATGATCAAAATATGAGTATTCTTTCTGAGCTTGCCGATGGAATTGAAGCTACATTTGGGGTCAGTCTAGAAATTATTTCAGGGGGTAATTCTGCTTCAGTTAACTGGGCTCTTCAGAGAACAGGCTTAACTCGAGTCAATCACCTTCGTATAGGAGAAGCCATTTTTTTAGGCTGTGAGCCTTTAGAGCACGAAAATATCAAAGGCTTACATACGGATGCGGTTTCTTTGACCGCTGAAGTGATTGAATCCAAGACTAAACCGACTTTGCCTTGGGGGAGTCGGGGGTTAAATGCTTTTGGTGAAAAAGAAAACCTTCAAGATAGAGGGGAGGTCTCACAAGCTATTCTAGCATTAGGCCGCCAAGATGTTTGTGTCAGAGGGCTTAAGGCTCCGAATGGGATTAAGATCATGTCTTCAACCAGTGATCATCTTGTCCTTGAATCCTCACAGAAACCACTATTTGTAGGGGAAAAAGTCACATTCAGTTTAGATTACAGTGCGCTCTTATCTTCTATATCTTCACGTTATATCCATAAATATTTTAAGGCACCTAAAGGGAGAAGAAAGGAAGAAGGAGCGCATAATGCTACGAACAACTGTAATTCTCTTCGTCAGTGTCATGCTTAACGGTTGTCAGATAAGCCCAATAAAATCTAATGGACTTGCCGATTATAGAGCGACAGTTATTTCAAGCCAACTTCCACAAGAGTTAGGCTCAATCACACTCGTAAATGCACAGTCAGAGGGCGATAGTGTCACTCTTGTTTTCGTAAAAAAGAAAACTTTGAATATGGACCGCTTAGTAGAAAAAGTCGCCGTTAGTTTTTGTGACAACATCGAAATAAGACCACTATTAGAGAGTGGGATCTCTTATCGAATCATTACCTTAGGAAAAAATGAGAAAGTAGAAAGCCTTAACGTCATTTCTCTAGCTAAGTGCTCTAATTGAATGCTTAGCAGTCGAATGGATAAAAGCCAATACGAGTTGTTCAATGTACTCAATGACACTATTTTATTGAGGTTTGACCGCCTTACGCCTTGGGAAAAAAACTTTATCACAGAGTTACACCATAAGGTCGTAACTAGACAACTCATTTCAATTAAACAAAAACAGCTTGCTTTAAAAATTTCAATGAAAGCCTATAAATCAAAGAAGAAAAACGCGCGTTCCAACGTTTAATTTAAGCTTGTGTATACCTAATCTGTTCAAGGTCCTCTAAACCTTGGACAGATTAGTAGTATTTGCACTTAACGTATTGAAAATAATCAAGTGTAGCGGTGAATGGGTAACAACTTTCAGCGTAATAGCAATTGAAACACCTAAGTATTTAGGTTCCTTTTCGATTAACACTCAGTACCTTCTGAAAGCAACAATGCGTCTTCTAATTCAACCCCAAGATAGCGGATTGTATTATCTACCTTGGTATGACCAAGTAGTAGCTGCACCGCTCGGATATTTTTCGTTTTTGCGTAGACTAACGTCGCTTTTGTTCGCCTCATCGAGTGAGTGCCATACAAGTTAGGATCCAACCCCAGATTAGAAGCCCATCTCCTCACTAAGTATCGATAGTACGAATAGCTAATCGGTTGTTGCTTTCGCCTTTGGCTTGGGAAAATAAAATTGCTGTCATGTAGCGAAGCCATCAAAATCCATTTCATTAGACTCTGTTGAGTTCTTGTCGTTATCTCAAATTGAACTTCAATATCTGTTTTGCGCTGGATATGCTTAACGCGGTTAAATATCCTATCTTGCGAAGATACATCGCAAACTCTGAGAACGAGCAATTCACTTGCTCTAAGTTTGCTATCAATAGCTAAGTTGAGCAATGCAAGCTGCATCAAATTATTTTCAATTTCTAATCTGGTTCTGATCCGCCAAATTTCCTCAAGCCGAAAAGGCTTTTTGACGCCACTTCGTTTCGTTTTGTTGAAAACTACCATGATGACCTCCTTTTTAATTTGGTCATCACGATTGTAGTTGGAAGGAAATGGACAAAAGTTTGCAGTGATTATCCTAAACTAGCTTTTCACGAATTACCTGAAGTATTGCAAAACCTCTAATCTGCGGGCCAAAATCAATCATCCACTACACTTCAAGCACTCTGGTACGAGGCTATAGAGCATGGTTTGCAGCGAGATTGTGGAGACTCAAGTTCGTTACAAGCTTTTAAAGATGTCGATAAACGGTTTGTCTATTACGGTGAACTATCAAACACCTTGTTAGAGAAACCAACGGAAGATCCTGCAAGTCGACAACAAGCGTTGTCTGAACTCAAAAAGTACAAGACAAACCAGTTCAATAAAACAATGTATAACAAGGTATCTCAAATTGGTTTTCTAAAAGAGGCGTTAGCAGATACTTTTTCATCGCTATTTGGAAAGTTGGGTGTGGCTGAGACACTCATAACGAAGGTCGCGCCGGATATGGCGCATTATTGGAATGAAGACACCTATTTTGGTAGCGATGTCAGGCATAGGCTAATGGTTGAATTGAAGGAAGCGCTTGATAATCAGGATGATGTGATGATTGTATCGCACAGCCTTGGGTCGATGATCAGTTATGACGTGTTATGGAAGTTGTCTCATTACGGAGAGTATAGGCATGACTATGGTGCGGATAAGAAGGTTAACTTATTGCTGACGCTTGGGTCACCTTTAGGTGATGAAAACGTAAAAGACAGGCTAAAAGGGAGTCGCTTGAAAGATGAGAAGAAGTACCCTTTAAACATTCAGCAATGGATAAACATATCGGCAGAAGATGATTTTATCTCTCATGACAGCAAAATTAGAAATGACTTTAAAGATATGCTCAAACTGGATCTGATACCCGGTGGAATGAAAGATATCCACCCGATTTATAACCTCAATATTCGCAATGGAAAAAGCAATCCCCATGCTTCTATCGGTTATCTAATCAACCCTAAATTCATCACAGTACTGGACGAATGGCTCTCGAGTTGATTTGGTTTTACCATCGTAAATTTATAGCTACTCGTTCAACACAACACTGTTCAAAGTGATTAAGAATTTTTGTATTCGCAATAGTTAAGCTTTTTTGAAAGCGACTCTAGGCTAAGTTTTGCCAATGTGTCTTTAAACGGCGAATTATGTAAGGCAGTAGTGAGGATGTCGCGCTCTTCTGCTGAAAGCAAATTAGCATGCCTGAATAAGACGTAATCTAATGCGACGTGCAGGTACAATGTTGAGAAGTCAGGTTCAAGCAAATCGTCATTGTTATTCAACTGCCCGATAAGTGCTTTAACGCTTCTTTTAATACCTTCCTTTCCCCTAATCGTTAGCTCGTTTTGCTCAGCTTCGAAGCGGCTCAGTGCAGCACACCGAAAGGCCACTTCCATCAACGTTTTACTCACTCCCAATAACGACATACGTTGTGTGTCGCTAGCCTTGGTCACTGTTAGTTTTTCTGTTGGGTATGCTTGCATGAGGAACTCACAGATCGTTAAACTCTCGGTCAGTGCAACCCCATCACTGGTTTCTAGAACCGGAATGGTACTAAATGGATTAACTGCGACCAATGTGCTGGGTGTTTGCCACGGGTCGACCCATTCAAGAACCATTGGAGCATCACACAAATAGGCCGTTGCCAGCACTGCTCTGGAGAATGGAGAGGTGTCGTTTAAATACAGTTTCATGAGCGATTCCTTTGCTAAGAACTTGTTTGAGCAGTGTTTAATGTCTGCTGTTTAGTTGATGTAAATGCGATGCAGAGTATCGACAAAATCAGTGCACTCGCGCTGATCATAAATAAGAGGTTATAACTGGTGAGTTGAGGGGCGTAGTGAGCCATAACGAAGCCGACTATTCCTTGCGATATAGCAAAAGCCATTGTCATTGCTCCCCAAGATTTCGTATGGAGCTGAGTCCCGACGATTTCTAAGGTGTAGGTTGATACCAGTGTTACGGTGCCAGGCGTAAACATACCGACCAACAAAGATGAAGCAAAAAGTGCTGTTTCACTGGTGCTTAATAGTGGAAGAGCAACCCCAGCAGCTTTACAAATAAACGCCGCTAATAGTGCTTTTTTAAGTCCAAATTTATCCCCTAATATACCAGTTACTATTGGCCCAATCGCTGCTCCTATTCCAAACACAGCCCAATAAAAACCACCGCTCGCAAAACTCATTTTTAGCTCTCGAACAATATAGTCGACCCAAAAAAGAGTATGAGGTAAATAACCAATGGCGCTAAAGGTGTAGGCTAAAAGTACGCAGCTAATACTAATGCGCTTATTCTTAGATAAGGCATCAAACGTCGATGGGCTTTTATCACAATGGTTTGGTTTAGCTTCAAGAGCCCATGTTTTCCACGTCAGGACAGTTGCGAGAAAAGCGATCGCTCCCATACCTAACCATGCACTTTCAACACTTTGGTAGATAAGCAAAGGTATGATTGTTCCTGAAATCATGGCGCCGAGTCCAATGCCTGAAAATACAACGCCACTGATTCTTGCTTTCATCTCTTGAGGGTGAAGGCTGGTGATCACGGGTGGTGCGAGTACCATGAGTACGGCACCTGATATACCCGCAATGGTTCTAAGCGTTAAAAACCATTCAAAGGGCGCAGATTTTAAGGCACAACCAAGATAGCTAAAGCTACTTAACAACAAAGAGGCACGTATGAGTGTGCCTGTTGAATAATATCTTTGTAAAAAGCTCGATGCAGGAGCTCCGAATATATAGCCAATCAGTGTTGCTGCGCCGAGTATGGAGGCATCTTCGCTTGAGAACCACCCACTTTGAATGAGCACAGGCATTAATGCTATGTAGGCAAAGCGACCAATCCCGTTCCCAACTAATGTTGCTGCGAGCCCAGCGAAGGTGTTGCGGTTTAAGAGTTTTACGTGCTGCATATCTCGTACTGTTGGTTTGCATATGTAACATTACGCTAACATTTAAACTTGAACTATCTAAGCTGAGTTTTTGCTCTAATGTTTAAGGTTTGATGACAACTTACATTTTTTGTAAGTGTCAGATTGGTCATTTACATCTCTAATCTCTAGCTAGTATAGGTAAAAGCTAATGGGAGAGGGGGAGTAACTGAATATCGATCGTTACAACTATAGCCATATGTTCAATAGCAAAGAATGATCTCTCCCTCGAACGTTAATCTAAAGAGAGCGTTTAAGTTCATTTGAGAGGCTTTGATGCTAGATCCGTTCAATATAACGTTGATGAAAGCGTTTAAGTTGTAATCGTTGATAGATAAAACAAGGCCTCGCATGTGCGAGGCCTTTTTGTGGTCCGACTGAAACTCAATATTAATCGAGCCTAGCGAAAGCTCGGGATAATCGCTGGAATCCCCGGTAGAAGGCCAACCAACGCCATTACGCCACTTAGCACAATAAACATAGTGCCAGGCAACACCCAGCGGCTCATTTTACTCAGTTCACTACTACGTTCTTTACAACCGACTAAGCCTAAGTTATCCAACAGCATGGTGAGAGCCCAACCAAATGCTGGGTTAACGAGCGCTGAAGAAAATACAACAATCGCTGCTGATTGTGTGGTTTTTCCTTCACGAGTCATTTCCATTCCAGCTTCTAGCAATGGCACAAATACCCCAACAATTAGCGCCACACACAGTACAGGTTGCCAGATAGCTAGATCCATCGGGTAACCCCAAACAGCGGCGATGATACAGAACAGAGCCGTGAGCAAAGCGCCAGCAGGGATAGGGCGTTTAGCAATCGCAGCCGGTACGATATAAGTCCCCCATGAAGACGTAAAGTTAGTACCGCCAAGCAGAGAACCGAACGTTTGACGAATTGATGCCGTGGTCATGGTGTCGTCGATGTTCATGTGTACTTTTTCGGTACGTTCTGGGTAGCTGATCTTTTGGAATACTTGATGCCCTAAGAAATCCGGTGACCACATCGCTACGGCTAGAATCGCAAACGGCAATACCACCATGAAGTGTTCAATCGTCGGTAGGCCTAGCATCCAACCTGTATTTTCTCCCCACCAATACATAGGGTTCATGTTGGGCAAGCCTGGCTCAGTGTGGAAAGCAAATGGGGCGCCCATGGCAAATGCAATCGTACCACCCAACAAGCAGCTAAGAGGTACTGCTAACCAACGTTTGCGGAAGTGTTCCAGTAGCGCGTACAAGATAATGGTGCAAAAGATCACCACAAACGCGATGTGGCTCATACCGATTCCTTCAGCCCAAGCGAAAAGCTTTTTCACTTGAGAGGCGGTTCCAACAAAGCCGAGGTAGAGCAATAAGCCGCCACACACGCCTTTACTGGTGAGGTTGGCCAACATGCTGCCACCTTTACTGATGGCTAAGATGAGGCCAAAAGCGCCAATCAACAGGCCAAACGCCATCGGGTGTCCACCTGCTGCAACCACAATCGGAATCAAAGGGATAAGTGGGCCGTGGGTCCCTGCGAGGTTTGCAGTCGGCAATAAAAAGCCAGAGAAAATAATAATGAAAACAGAGGCGATGAGCAGTTCATAACGAACGTTTTCTAGAATGAAGTCTTCATTTAATCCGAGAGCCCCAGCAAAGGTGGCTGCAATCGCGCCCACCATAACCACTTTACCAATGGTCGCCGCCATCGCTGGGATGGTGTCTTCTATCTCAAATCGATAATCTTTAAACGGCAAATTTGGACGCCAGCGCTTAGGCGACATGATTTGCAATTCGTGTTCTAGATACTGTTCTCGGGATTCAAACTCTGAGCTTGGTTTATGTTGTTGTTCATAGGTGAGTTCATCCTCATTGGCTTGAGGCTTCTCTGTTTGTATATGTGCGGACTCTAAAGTAGTGCTCATTTTGATTCCTTTCGTTCACACTCTGAGGTGTGTTATTCCAACAAACGTTGTTGACTCACGGCATGAAGTGTAAACAATGCGTCAACTTATAATTAAAAATTCATTAACATTTAGTTGTTAGTACCTTATACCAAACCAAAAAAAACAAATAGACTCAGTCGGTTAGACATTAGTCGTAGAGTCGGACGACTAATATTAGACCCTGTAGATAGTATGTGTCTGGTTATTTGTAGTCCCTTAATTTCTCCCACGTTCTGCACTTGATAGTGATAGAATCTCCGCATTAGAGTTATCGAGAAACTAGGTATTTATAAACAATGTTTATCCATCACGTAAATGGCATCGACTGGCTGGTAATTACAGCCTTTGAAGAACTGAAAACTATGTTTATCGAAGATGCAGGCCCAATCCCAGCTTGCTTTTCTACCGCCAGCGAGTTGAGCCTGATTGACCAAGCCAAACGCAGTTATGGATTTTTGCCTAAACTCCGCGGTGTGATCACCGATACCGGCACTTTTCAAAGTAGAGATATTGAAGAAGATTTGAACCCACAGCTTGCGTGTATCGTTGAAGGGCGTGGTCGGGTTTTTATCTATCACGGCGACTACGTGGCTTTTGTCGATGACGAGCAAACCTTCATTACCCGTATGGACTGAGAGTGATTCAGTGAGTTGAGATCGGCGAATTGGTAAATCGGCGAGTTAGCCCACCTAGAATTTAAAACTAAAGGATTAATATGATGGCAAAAACGATCTCATTGGTACTTGGCAGTGGTGGCGCAAGAGGCTTGGTTCACGTTGGAGTCATCCGCTGGTTAATTGAGCATGGCTATCAGATAAAATCCATTTCTGGCTGTTCAATTGGCGCACTTATCGGTGGTGTCTACGCTGCGGGCAAGTTGGATGAATTTGAAGAGTGGGTCACCAGTATCGATCAAGGTGATATGGCGATGTTGTTGGACTTTTCATGGCAGTCGAGTGGTATGTTCAAAGGGGACAAGATCATCGACACACTGCGTGGGCTGATCGGCGAGATTTCAATTGAAGATCTGCCTATCCCTTATACCGCAGTTGCTGCCAACGTCGCCGAAGAAAAAGAGGTTTGGCTGCAATCCGGTTCTCTGTTTGATGCCATTCGCGCCTCCATCTCTTTGCCACTGTTCTTCACTCCACATGTCATTAATGGTGAAGTGCTGATTGATGGCGGAGTGCTCAATCCCGTACCGATTGCGCCTACCTTTAGTGATAAGACAGACTTTACTCTGGCTGTGAACTTAGGTGGTGAACCCGAAATGCTTCAACAGGAAGTGATACCGGTTTCCCTACCAACAAAAGAGAGTAACCTGCATGAGAAGGTTGTTCACTTTATCGATAATCTCGGTAACAGTGTAAAAAGTAAAATGAGCTTCAATTTTGCTTTTTACGATATTGCCAACCAAGCGTTTGATGCGATGCAATCGACCATTGCTCGCCAGAAGCTGGCCGCTTATCCCGCCGATATTACGCTTGAGATCCCACGTAATGCTTGTGGCACCTTAGAGTTCGATCGCTCACAAGAGATGATAGACAGAGGTTACCATTTGGCACAGGCTAAACTGGGCAACCGACTTTAATGTATTTTCAGCTGAATGAGGGTATTTATGGAAACTGAACTCAAACTATCTGAACTCAAAGAATTGGTCACAACAAAAGATGTCATCGTGCTCACCAGCATAGAAGAGCCTGCTGTATCTTGGTTGATAGATTGCTATCAAGAGAATGCTGATATCCAAATTATCGAGAACGCACACCAACTAGATACTGAAGCGATTTTGTCGCAATGCAGAAGCAGCCTTAACGAAAGTAAAAAGGTCATCCTTACAGCGCAGTTTCGTAGCCAACTGCCTATCATCAATATCGCTTCACTGTGTAATGAGCAGCGCAAGTCATTGATCAATATTGAGCTATTAGGCTGGGATGAAGACAAACGCGTTCCTCATTCTTACAGTAGTTTCTAGCTTATATTTGTTGCTAGGTAACTGCAGTTTTTAGGTAACCGACAGCGTCTCTATAACCAGAGCAGTTCAACACAAGGTTGATCAAAGCGGTTAAGTCAGTGTCCGGAATTTGTTGACCACTACAGGGTGGTTGTATCGAATCAGGAGTAGAAAAGTCTCTTGAGATTTTACTTGTCTAAATTGTGCTTAATTATTTGTTCCACCACACCATTCATCGTCCTTGAGCTAATCTCCGGTTTCAAATACAAGGAATGATACTCAACTCCTGTTCGGTCTATATAGGCTGCTTGTAAGCCAGCGGATAGCGCACCATGAGTGTCCCAATCATGAGTAGCGACAAGACGAAGGTTTTCGACAGGCTCTTTTAAAGTTTCGGCTGCAAAGTTATACACATCTGAATTGGGTTTGAAACTGCCTGTTTCTTCAACGGAAATGACGGTGTCGAAATAATCTTCTAAGCCTGAGTTCTTGATTTGAGAAGTGATGAGATCGAGGGATGAGTTGGAAAAAGCGACGGTTTTAAACCCGTTCTCGCGCAATTTGAGCAAAGACGCTTTGATATCTGTGTGCGGTGGTAGATTGGCAAAAGAAGTTAACAAGGCACCTTTGCTTTCCGCCGTTAAATCACACTTGTACCGTTGTGCAATAGCGTTGAGCGCTGCATTCGCTAATTCAGAAAAAGTAGATTTTACGTTTGTTGCGATGCAAACCGTTGAAGAGTGTAAAAGCTTTGAAAACCAAAGTGATAATGCATCCTCCTTTCCAAACACCGCTTTAAATTTAGGCTGTAATGACTCCAAATTTAAAACCGTTTCGTTTATATCAAAAAGTATCACTTCTTTTTTCATGCAAAGCCCCCAGATTTAATTGAATTTTATGCTTACATAATCTGCTCTGACGATATGGTTTTCAACCTCCATTCAAGTAACTAAAGCTTTGCTCTCTAATTTGAAAAGAAGCTGGAATGCGTCAACGACAACCCGCCAACTCAAATCTGGCGTTGCTTTATGAGTATCATGCAACGCCAAATCTGAAACGATTTAGCTTAATTTGCGGCTTCGATGGTGCCTTTGAAAGTGCTGTCTAAAAAGTCATTGATCTCTTGTGAGTGGTAAATTGAGATAATCTTTTTATACGTTTCATTATTTTTGTCTTCTTCTCGCGCCGCAACAACCATCACTGCTAAAGGTGCGTCTTTTTTCTCTAAGTAAATGCCTTGTTTCTTAGGGTCGAGTCCAGCCGACATTACATAGTTCATGGTGATTGCAGCAGCATCTACATCGTCAAGAGAGCGGGGTAGCTGCGCGGCATCCACTTCAACAAATCGAATGTTCTTCGGGTTGCTAACAATATCGTTTAAAGACGCGTTGAAACCAGCGTTGTCTTTTAATGAGATCAGCCCTGCATCTTCAAGCAGTAATAGTCCACGCCCGCCATTCGTTGGATCGTTTGGAATCGCGATTCGAGCGTTTTCGGGAATAGAATCAAGCGAAGTGTACTTGTTCGAGTAAACGCCCATACGCATCAAAATTGAACGTCCGATAGAAACTAACTGGCTATCGTGATTGGCATTAAAGTTATCGAGGAATGGCTGATGCTGGTAACTGTTCAGTTGGATACTTCCATCATCTAATGCTGCGTTAGGGGTGATATAGTCTGAGAACTCGACGAGTTCAATGTTTATCCCTTGCTTTGCTGCTTCTTTGGCAACAGCTTGTACAACTTGTGCATGTGGGCCAACTGTCGCCCCAATCTTGATGACAGCCTCGTCTTTTTTTCCACATCCTGTTACACCGAATACGAAAGCTAATGCCAACAGGGATGCTGTGATTTTTTTGTAGCTGTTCATGATAACTCCATTTAATAAATAAAAGACATGTAGACGTCTAGCTATCTATATTATCTATTTGCGCGATCGGGTCAATAGGTTTGTTTGAAGCGAAGTTACATTGATGAGCGGTTAAGTCAGTGAATCAACGAGGCTTCTGTACGTGAGACTCGACCGACAATCCCCTTCTAACCCCCTTGGTTTACATCTCAAACCTATTGTTGGTAATGGGAAAAGGGAGGAACTGATTACCGACCAACAAAGGCCTCGCGAGTGCGAGGCCTTTTGGGTTTTGTAGGGAATAGGGCAGTCACTCGGAATCTAAAGAAAACGGGTTCAGTAAAGCTAACTATTAAGAAAGCTTTTGGTTAAAGAACTCAAGTGTACGTTTCCAAGCTAACTCTGCTTCTTCTTCAGCATAGCGGCCAGTTGAATCGTTATGGAAGCCATGGTTCACGCCGTCATAGATGTAAGCTGTGTAGTCTGCTTCGTTCTCTTTGAGTTCGGCTTCATAATCTGGCCAAGTCGCATTCACGCGTTTATCGATTCCCGCAAATTGGATGAGCAAGGGGCCTTTTACATTTTTTCTTAAATCTGGTGCGGCAGGAGTACCATAAAATGGAACGCCTGCATCGAGTTGCTCTGGCATGACAGCGGCCAACATATTCACGATATAGCCACCGAAGCAGAAACCGACTGCGCCTAGCTTACCGTTACTTTTTTCATGGGACTTCAAGAAGTTTGCCGCTGCGATAAAGTCTTCTTCGATTTTCTCTTTTGATAGCGACTTCTGCATCGTTCGACCTTCATCATCATTACCTGGATACCCGCCAAGCGAATAGAGTGCATCAGGTGCAAACGCAATAAACCCCGCCGCTGCGAGTCGTCTTGCCACATCCTTTATGTATGGATTGAGGCCTCTATTTTCATGAATGACCAATACAACAGGCGCATTGCCCTCTAACTCTTTGGGTACAACCAAGTAACCATAGCCTTCGCCGTGTCCTTTAGGTGAAGGAAACTTCTCGTAGGTTGCTTTGATGGAAGGGTCATTGAAAGAGACTTGCTCTGCCTGCGCATAATTAGGAATCAGTGCAGAAGTTAGCGTCGTCATGGTTAAGCCAAGTACAGCTAGCCCAGATAGACGAGCCATAAACTCTCTGCGATCAATCAGGCCGTGTGCATATTCGTCGTACCAATCAAATGCTTCTTGAGGGATAGATCGAGTCGGCGTTGATTGAGATTCGGTATTTGGATTCATAACTTTTCCTTGTTGTGAGTTGTTTGACCAATCAACTATAGTGGAAAATTTGATAAAATTGAACGATCGCTCAATAATTTTTGAGCTATTTGTTATATCAAAGTACAAAAATTAGATGACAGTCCGATAAAACGATCACTTCGAATCGATTTCCATCGCTTTGGTTTGTTTTACGGAGCAATTCAATACAAGGTTGATTTGAGGGTTAAGTCAGTGAAGTCGGGTGTGATGATTGTTTGTTTTTAGGGAGGCTCTAAATCGAAGTTGGGCACATTAGAGCTAGGCTTATTTTCCGCAGACATGGGCAAGTAAGTTTCAATGCAAAACGCTTGATTTTACTCTGGTATAATCTTTCTCATAGGGACGACCTTAGCGTTATCAGAACCTTCTTGATGAGAGATAAAATAGATGTTGAAACTTCTGCGTCAGATAAAAAAATGGAAACTTGTAACGTTTGGCTTACTGATGCTCATTGCCGCTTTTTTTATCTACAACCATTTCGGGAACCGTATGTCCCGTGTCGACGAGGCAAAATTTCTAATCGGCCAGCTGAATACTGTTTTGGATGCCGCTGAGCAATATTCTCGTGATAATGGCTCTCTGCCTCCTATTGCTTCCGATACCGATACGAACTTCGGCTACTTAAACATCAATCACTTAATTGCAAATCCGGGCTTATCCACATGGAAAGGGCCGTACCTACCTTATGAAGATACATGGATAGGTGGCGATCAGTACATCGACCACCCAGATTACATAGCAACGCAATTACTGCTTAAGGAAAAGGATAGTCTTTGGATAAGAGGAAGCTCCGAGACAGGTTGCGAATCGTCATCATCCACTTGCTCTGTTGCAGCTTGTATCTGGTTGGTACCAACAAAAGTCGCACAAGAAATTAATAAGATTGTGGACGGCAGTTCGAGTTTAGAAAGCTCAGATGCGACAGGAAAAATACGTTACGAAAAAGCTTTTGGTGGCGCTCTTATCTGTATGATTGGAGATGATTATCCAATGCCTTCAGCACAGACAAATTAAGTCGTTTCTAATTACCTCACTGGCAACTTGGTCTTAGTTTTTACCTGACCGAAGGCGAAGCTGGATTCAATAGAAGCAATATTAGGCAGGCGAGTTAGTTGTTTACGGATGAACTGCTCGTAGCTTTTTAGCGATTCACTGACTACATGCAATAGGTAGTCGTGATTGCCCGTCATCAGAAAACACTCTAACACCTCGTCAATCACTTCAATGTGCTGCTCAAAGTCTCGCATGTTCTCTTCTGTCGGCTTTTCAAGTTTCACCAACACAAACACATTGACTGGCAGGCCACACGCTTCTTGGTCGACACTGGCGTGGTAACCACGAATTATCCCTTGTTTCTCTAATGCTCGAACTCGGCGTAAGCAAGGAGAGGGCGACAGTGCTACTCGATCGGCCAACTCTTGATTAGACAGCCGAGCGTTGTTTTGCAGTTCAGCCAGTATTTTCTTGTCGATCTCGTCCATTGGCATAATCCATCAATATTGAATTTAGTTTGGCAATATTATTGCTCAAAGTGTATGTCTTACTTCGCAAATAGCAATTTTTAACATCTGCCCAAAACTAAAATTAAAGAAGGAACAACAAGCATGGAATGACTTAGGAATTATGAATACTTCAACTCAACTTAGCCCGCTGCGTAAAACCACCAAACACGAACAAGCAGAAGCTCTTGCCGTTGAGCAAGCAAAGCATTTTGGTATCGTCCCAAATAGCGATTACGGCATCACGCTGATTGAACTGGCGACGACACTGTACCAAGCCAATACCAAGACACACGATCTTTGGGCATTGACGGTTGATGGACTTTCAGAGCTCGATAAAAGTGACCGAATCGCTTGGTTTAACGCCAAACGTTTTTTGTCATTCCAGATCGCTAAGATCCTCGATAATCTGCAAAACCCAATGCGCGCCACTTACCAGTCTATTGCCACCAATAATGGTAATTTTGCGTCTAAAGGTGCGTATCCAATTTTCGATAATGTCGCTGCTATATTTTCTGCAAGCCCTGTGATTACACGTACCGCGACCTATTTGTTTGCGTGTACAGAATGGATTGAAGATGCGTTTAACGGTAAAGAGCCGTTGCACGATATATATTCTCGACTGCTTAACCCTACATCGATTTCACTGGCTAACCATATGGTTGATATCGAGGCAGGCTCTAGAGCCAACGAATACCTCGCATGGAACTTTAACTCGGGTATGGCGGCTATTGATGGGTTGTTGAGCCACTTGCTCGGGCATGAAGACATTGTTTTGGCTTCACGCAATATCTACGGTGGTTCTTACCAGCTGTTGGAAGATTGGTTTGGAAAACCTTCTAATCTGAATGTCGCGGTAGAGTGGGTGGATGGTTACTCCGGTGATGAGTTTGCGACGCGCCTTGATGAGGTTGCTGATAAATACGCAGATCGCATCGCTGCAGGTAAGAAAATCTACGTTTACCTAGAGTCACCGTGTAACCCGCATGGATACGTGTTGGATGTTGCTAGCATCAGTAAAGCTGGTCACTCTCGTGGTTGGGATGTGATTGTTGACTCAACAGTGGGTACACCATTGTTGCACCCAGTACTAAAACGTGACGATGTGATGGAAAGACCAGATTATGTGATTCACTCCTACACCAAAGAACTGGCGGGTTCTGGCACCACAACTGCTGGGGTTGTGATTGGTCGCAATGAGACTATGTTTGTGCCAAAAGGAGAGGAGGTCACTTTCACCAAGCCCAACGGTGATGAGGCCAAAATCCTATGGAACGAAACGCTGTTTTGGAATGTGTACTACATTAAGGGTGCATTCCTAGATGCAGATAAAGCGTTTGAAGTGCTCAATGGTATGAAAACGTATGAGATGCGAGTGGTGCAAAAAACGATTAATACACTGACTCTCGCGAAGATCTTTGATGCTCACCCAGACATCAATGTGTCGTGTCCTGCTTTGCCAGATAGTGATAACTATGAACACTGCCAGAACAACATGTACTTGGGGCTACCAGCGGCGCTTTTCACTATCGATATGGAAGGCAATGGCGACCGTGCGCCAATCAATCGAGATGGCTTCAAACAGTTCTTCGACATGCTTGAGCCCGCTATCGGCATGCAAGTAAGTTTAGGGCAAACCAATACAGTGGCGCTGTGTCCAGCACTGACTACGCACTCAGAACTCAGTGATGAAGCGCTCAATGAAGCCGGTATCAAACCGACGACAATGCGTATCTCTATTGGCTTGGAAGATCCGAGAATGTTCATCGCTCATATTGTCGAGGCCGCTAAATTGTCTATCGACCGCAACCACGTAGATTTCTCATCCAGCTTCCCGAGTAGTGACAATATCGATGAAATCTATATGCAAACTTATATGGATGTACACCAGAGGTTTGTGAAAAGCTTGCCGAAGTTCAGTGAGCTGAGTCAGTAACTTAGGTCAGTAAGGAAAGTTAACAAAAGAAATCAGTGAAGTAGGGAGCTGTAAACGTTAAATGAAAAACGTAAGGCCTCGAACTGCGAGGCCTTTAGGTATTCGGGTAATTACAATAAACCAATCTAGAACAAATCCTAGAAAAACGCGTCGATGAATCACCTAATAGCCTTTAACTCGTAGAATATGGGTAATTCATTTCTTATAACATAAGGCAAATATGAGTGGAAAAAGTAGTTTTTTGGACAACACTGATGTTGAGCACTTTTTCCACTCAATGAAGCTGCAATTAACGTTGGCTAGGGTCCTTTAATTAAAGACGCTATCGCCCCAAAACTCGGCGCACTAGCCACGATTTTTCTCTTCACTCCTCGTTTTTTAAGTATTGTGTCTATCTCGGTTTGGTGAGAATGCTCAAAAGACATGATGGCGTGAGGTTTGGAGCAATATTGTTCTATCGTTGTTGGCGGTGTTTGCTTTTGAGGATTGTAAAAACAGACCTCTTGGTCAGAAAACAACTTAGTTTGAATTAAATCCGACTCGTTACTCATTAGTTCAGGTGACAAAACAAAATCTACATCGCCAGACCGAAGTAATGAAGCCCACTGAAGTTGAGTTCTGGCTGGAGCTATGTGCAGCGAACTCATCGGCGCTGCTTTCTGGAAATCATGAAACATAGGTTTTATAACGGTTTCTATTTCATAGTCGTTAGCCGCGATGGAAAAAACTTTATCATCTATTAGTGGGTTGTATTGTTGTGAGCTTGCGAAGGCTTGCATCGCTATTACGATTTCTCTGGCTTTTTCAATAAGTTCTCCCGCCTTTGGCGTAGGCGCGATGCCTCTTCCTGAAGTGACAAACAATTCATCGTTTATGGATCAGGTCGCTGCTTTAAGTATTGCGCTGATTATACATCACCTTTGAATTGGGTAGCTAAATTTACTATGCCACTAGACACCTTTTCGGTTTAGTCAGATCGATATTTTTGAATGTCGACCTCGTCAACATATGCTTCCGGCATAAATTTCTTCGCGTAGTCGAGGTACACTCCGCTCTCCAAGAACAGTAAAAATAAGTCCATATCCAAATGCTCATCCACTGCCATTTGATACATTATATCGATAGCGATACTCACAGGCTTCGCTTTCTTGTATGGCCGGTCTCCTGCGGTTAACGCTTCAAATATGTCTGCAATCACCAATATACGTTCTGGTATCGATAAATCCTCGGCATTCAATTTCCGTGGATAACCGTTACCTTTGAGTGTTTCATGGTGCGTGGAAGCATAGCGCGGTACATTGCTCAGTTCAGGTGGAAATGGCAAAGCTTCAAGCATTCTTATCCCACTAATCATATGCTCATTGATTTTGAAACGATCCTCAGGTGTCAAAGTCCCACGTGAAATCGTTAGATTGTATACCTCACCCATGTTGTATTGATGCTCAGGAACTTGCATTTGGATGCCATGCTCAGGTTCGAATTCGACGGGTCGCACACGTCTAATGATGTGCTCAGGTTTATCTTCTAGCAGTTTTTCCATGACTGGTAGAGACGAATCCTGTTCGGGTTTGTTCATTTCTTCAAATGGCGACAAACCCAAGCGATCGTCAAAGTAACGTAACCATGTTTTCTCAGCAATTTGCTTAATTCGAGCAACTTTATCTTCACTCATGAATTCACCACCGATGTTAGCCTTGGCAAGGAACTCAAAGTCATCGTTCAACTGGCGTACTTTTTCTTTAAACTCGGCATTTGCTTTATCCTTACTTACCTCACTGTGCAATAACACGTTTAAGTAATCGATTTCTGCATCTCTCCGTAGGACTTCAAACCGAGTTCGAATTTCATTGATTCGGTTGTAGTTCGCTTCAAGTTTAGTGCCCTTATCAACAATATGTTCTGGCGTCGTAATTTTTCCGCAGTCATGCAACCAGGCAGCAATACGAAACTCTCTTCGTTCGGCATCATTTTGGAAAGCAAAGTCTTTGAACTTACCGCTTTGGCATTTCTCAGCTGCACTTGCCAGCATCATGCCAATTTCTGGAACGCGATTACAGTGTCCTGCTGTGTACGGTGACTTATCATCGATCGCTTGAGCAATAAGGCGAATAAACGCTTCGATGAATTCTTCTTGTTGTTTTTCGTGCAATTGAATCTCAGCCATCATTTCCATCATGGCTTCGGAAAGTTCATCAATTTCTTTGACTCTGGTTGTCATTGGCCAAACTTGATCAAAGTTGCGTGCACGAATCTTCTTAGTTCTTGCTTTAAGTGCATAGATTGATCGAGTCATCGGTTTACCCAGTCGCCACGCGAGAGGAAAAAGACCTAACATCAACAATGTACTAATGAATAAAGAGTTGAACAAACGTTTGTTGACGGCACTGGTTATGATTTTTTCTGGGATAATGACGGAAAAGTAATCGTCACTACCGACTGAGCTCGATATAGGTGTTATGTAAGCAAAATAGTTTTTCCCTTCAATACTTTGTCTCACAATAGTATTGTAGTTGGGCGTATCTTTCACCAGCTGAAGCACTTCTGGGTAGGGTAGGAATGTGCCACGCCAGTGATTAGATTCTAGCCATTTTTGTTCTAAAGCATCTCGTTGAACAGGCGTAATAGACTCTATGGCAAGATTGAGTACATCTAATAATCCAGCATATTTTTGGTTTATGTACATGTGATAAGAAGCCGGGGGAGCATCCAACTTTCTTACCGTTATTGCTGATGTGTTGTCTAAACTATTAAGCTCATCTAGCGTTAGGAATGAATCGACCAAGTATGGCACTTCGCCTTTCTCTAACGCATCTTTTGCGTCGCTTAAGCTTTTGAATTCAACAATGTTCAAGCCTGAATAATTAGCTTGCAACCACTCTTTCATACCAAACCCGAAAACTACTCCCACTTTGGCTGTAACGTTTTCCAGTGAAACAGGCATGGAACGGTGTTTTTTACCTGCAATCGCTAATTTCGTTGAGTACATTGGTGCACTTCGCTCGCCATATAGCGGCACTTCACCAGACACCGAGTGCAAAACATCGATAGTGCCTCTTAAGTATCTTTCGGACAGCGAGTTCGATTCAAAACCATTAATAAAATCGAATTTTAAACCAGTTTTTTGCGACAAAATTTCAATTAAATCAATAGCAAAACCTTGCGGTTCACCAGCTTGAGAAAAATCGTAAGGTCCCCAGTCATTTTGGTTAGAAACCAATAAGGCTGGAGTGTTCATTACTAGCGCACGTTGTGGTTCGGTAAGAGTTAACGGTGCAGATTCAGGAATTTCAATATCGCGCTCTAGGTAAATATTTGACGCAACCACTTCACCTTTATGATTGAAAATAAACGATTCAACACCACTCTCTAAACTCATTCCTAATGCGGTTGCTGCGATTTTCTCATTGAGTGTCGAAAGCTCAACATCAATTCCGATAACATCCTCGCCGCTACGAATCGAATAACTTTGGCCTGTCACCTTCATATTCTTGAACAGGTAAGGTTCCGTTTTATTAACGTGGGTTTCAACTGCTTCGACAAACCATGGTCTTCGAGTAGGGTAAAAGGACGTTTTGCTTACTACCGTTCGATTAACCTTAAAGTCGCTATCAACATAGGAAACGAGCATCTGTCGATCAGTGCCGGTGCCTTTCGCTTTTGCGATAGCCCAACGGTCATTGCTATCCGCACTCATTTTGTTTCGGATGGTGACTGAATTTTTGAGGTTAATGATCTGAAAGAAGTCTTCGTTCTCACTGCCTACATACAAGCTTTGGATAAAAGGGTTTTCACTCAAAACCTGCGCAAACAACTGTAGAATTTCTTTCTCTGAAAAGTCATGATCAGACATAGAAAGGAAGCTCTTCAGCATTTTTGTACTACTGATCGCATTGCTGTCGACTTGGTGAATATATTCACTCACATCTGCTGTTGCTACGCTTAACCTTGAGATGACGTGCTCCTGGGACATTTTCTGCCCAAAATAATGCATCATAACCATGGCAAAAATCGCTGTAAGCGCAGTTACTAACATGAACATGCTGCTCACTATAAACTTGATTGAATATGTGCTTTTTAGCGAAGCGCTACGTTTCATTTTTATGCCCCAGCGTGGTCATCTACTATCAAATTGTATATTACCATCTTCTAAATAAGGCGGCTTTATGTGCCCCCTAAAAGGGGACGTTGGTTCAGTCTCGCACTAGTTGTTACTGCTTTACGCATTGTTACTTGTATTTATGGTGGACATAACGTCGCATGATGTCTTCGTTTAGTCATACGAGATCAACAAAATTACTTCGCTGCCAAAAGCGGTTGTTAGATGGGCGACTCTCGTTACCAAGTGACGCCTCCCAGGGAGCTGATCTTCAAACTTTCAATTCACTAGGATCAAGTTTAGACAAAGGTATCGTTCAATACCCAGCAACTTATAAAGCAGCTTGAGTAGTTTCGTTCCCTGAGTTACTAGCTAGCCTTTTGGTTTCCCTTGGCCAAATATTCTTGGTTTGAGAATTAGATAGTGTGCATTTCAGGTTTTCACGCTAGACATCATTTATGCGTGGAGTGACCTCAAATTCTTTGATGTATTATTCATCAATAAACCTTCAGCAACTCCCTCTTAATATAGTGCTCTAGTTTATATTAGTCTCAACAGGGGGGGGATGCACATGAACAAGGGTTTTCATGAATAGGGGCAATCGATGGAAGGGGCAATTTCGAGAAGGAAATTGCCCCTAGTTAAAGTGTAACCTGCATGCATATCGGCAAATAAGCGCTCACATACGCTATATAACAATGTTCCGTATTTAGCTTTCTCGATTATGCCTGCTAAGTCAGCAGGCATTTATTGGTGTTATTTCGCTTTTGATGCGGCGTGGTGTTCAATCATGAAGGCAATAGCTTCATCGTTTAAACAAGATTTACTCACATATTGGCGCTGTTTACCGATATGCAGGATAAAACCAAGATCGGTCTGCTCAAGTTGGTCGATGTCACTCCACGCGATGGTGTTGGTCGCTTTGTGGGTTTTGTAACTTACTCCGTTAGCGTCACCTTGAAAGACAATTTTGCTGCCTGCGCCTGAGCTGATTTTTTGTCGCCATAACCACCAGGTTCTTTTGCAGTACACACTGAATGCTTCAATCACACTCAAAACAATAAAGAACCAGCCAACATAGCCGTTAGGTAATAGTTCAAACTCCAGCAGAACCACACCAAAAATAAGAAACAGTATTCCTTTTAAGTAGGCTTTTGGAAATTGAGTCGGAAGGCTAGTTTGATCATAACACTCCGCGAAAAACGTCTTGTCGAGTTTGTATTCTGTAGTGAAACCGGGTTCTTTAGACATGTGAGGCTACTTTATGGTTCTCTGTGAATGGGCTGTCAGTGGGCAGGTGTCCCACGCTGCAATTTTGCAACTTGATTATTGTATCGCTTCTCACTGTTTTTATTTAGATATTTTGGCTCTGTTTTGTAAATCGATGATACTTAACGGGTCTATTCTAACTTTAGCTATCAGACTAGTGTAGGGGCATCTTTAAAGTCACCTAAAAAATTGGTGATGGGATGGATAGATCTGTGGAGTCACCCGGTTGTTGGGACTACTGGCCTTTTTGGATAAAACTTCGATCTCATTTTGTTGGTTGATGGAGTCTATAGTGATTAGCGTGCTTTATCACTACTGTTGAGGGGCTGGCATAGTCTGCTCTAACAGAATAAACATATGAAGCTTGCAAAGTTCATCACTGTTCACTCTGAGAGGCCATGCCCAAAGCGATACCTTGGGCATGGCCTTATTCTATTTCAGTTTTAGGATCAGTACTCGATGAATAATGACACCTGCTTAACGTTAATGAAGAAACTTCTTTCATAGGGAGAAGAGGTAAGAGCAATATCTAGTTTGTTCAACCCAGACACTCTCTTCTCATTTAATGCTTCTAATAGTTTAGAGTTGGTAAACCTAAGCGTTTGACCGGCTTCTACGTTGTTGAATGTAGTGAGTGGATTACTCCATGCTGCACATATAGTAAAAGACTCACAGAACGTGTCGTAATCCAGTGTGTTTGGAGACCAAGTTTGATTAACGATATGCGCAGTTACATTGTTGAATGGAAATTGAAGAGTTGAATCTCCGAAATCAACAATAAGCGTTGCCTGTTTAATTTTCCCTCGAACCTCACTTAAGTCAAAACTCGCTAGTGTTTCGTAGTCGTATGGGATTGAAGCCCCCGCTCTTAAGTAACCACCGACACGATGTTGCGTGACATGTGTTGCCGGGGTTGCTTGCCAGTTTTCTCTTTCCAAACCGAATAGGTTAGAGGGGAGGGTCACATTCACTGGCGGACTGAAATCAGAGGCTTGGTATGGTGGAGTTTGACCGAGAACTCCTTGTCGATAGGAGTCAACGCCACTGTAGATTAGCAGTGCGTTCAGTTCATAAGGACCATCGGCTTGCTTAAACGTGTCACCAGGAACGGTAAACTTGATGGTGTTTTCGCCAGCCTCAAGCGGTTCTTGGAAACTCACTAGCTCTAAATACTCTCCGGCTGCACCAACGATATTTACCGAACCTGTGTAAGTTCCACTGCGCGTAACATGGATAGGAAACTCAAAACTCAGCGAATCAATGTAGGTTCCATCTTGCGACATAGTCGGTGTGGTGACTAAACTCCCCGTGACTTCAATCGGTTCGCGGCAACGCTCAAAAGATGCTAAATCAATAAATTCTTCAAACTGAATTCGAGGGGCTGAAATTCGTATGTCATCTTGAGTGATTGCGTAGATGATCGTCGGGTTGGAGGTCAAAGTAGACGCTGAATCAAACGCGCCAAAAATATCTTCAGTTGAGTACTGTAGAGTGACGATTTGCTTCGCAGGTTTGAGTTGCAGACGTTTGCTTGTGTTCAGCTCGTCAATTCCATCGGTGAGGTAACCATGAATGGCAAAATCCCCCGCGGATTTAACATCAAGTTCCAAGCGCTGCTCTAAGGCAATAACACAGCCTTCAGAGGAAAACAGTGGAGCGAGTGAGAGGCTGACAAATTCAATGTCAGAGGGTAGTACGTGGATTTTTTTACTTGTCTGGCGAGTGATAGTTGTTCCATATTCTTCAAAAGACGTTATGCCTTCAATTAGATAATCCCCTTCAGCGGGTGGAACGAAAATATTGCTGTAGACACCATCTTTAGCAATAGCATCGAAATTGACACCCTCATCTTTAAGCGTCAGGCGTGTTTTTATTCCAGCTTCATCAATGATCACTGCGCTGGTTTGGGCACCTGTGATTGGATTCCCTTTGTTTGTCAGTAATGCAGAAACGGGAACTGGTTCACCGACCACAAATTGGTTTGCAGCTATCGCCATGCCAAACGCAATAGGGGATTGGATCGCAACCTGAGCAATAATTACTGTGTTGTAACTTAGGTTTGGAAAATCAACGACGATCTTCCATTCGCCAGGTTCAGGGTTAGTTACTTCAGGCAAAAATAAATAGCTGCCCGGTAGCGGCGGACTTTGTGTGTCACCTGAAAGTATGTTCGCTTGCACATCATTGGATGATGTTGCGACTTGCCCGTTAGGCTTGACTAAATATACGGTTGCATCATCCAACGGCACGATGATTTCTGCTTTTAGGGCTTCCGCTTTGTCGATGGTAAATAGCATTGTGACTTCGTTATCGTTACTAGTCACTGGTTGAGATAGTGTCGTGCTTGTACTCATCCCAACGGGTATTGCATTACTGGCGATAGCCGGTGTGATGAAGGTACAGAAAAGACTGAACACCATCACTAATTGCTTGATGAATTTCATTGTGGCCACTCCTTAGCGCATTGAAATAATTTGTTGTAGAAAACGTTCAACGTTTTGTCCCGTTTTCATTGTTGAGTGGTTAGCCAATACGTTACCCAATGCATTGGTATAACTTGGGTTAGCGCTTGCCAAGGTCACAACAACATCATTTTCTTGCGGTACTGTTTGAATGGCTTGGTAACTGACTATGGTGATTGGATGAGCTTGTGGTCCATGCACACTTGGCATTGTGACCGATTGAGTTTGAGTATCGAGGTAGGCCGCAGAACTAAAGCTTCTTAGCGCCTGCCAAGCGGTAACGCCTGCCCAACGCGATCCCCACGGGAATAGGCCAACGATATCAGGATCTTTCTCAATAACACCGTCTTGGTTGAGATCGGCATTTGCCCCAATAGAAAATGTATTTGCAATATTGCCGCGAGTACGCATTTGGATCGCGTTTGATGCTGTATCCGTTGTTAGATCACGGATACCAGGCATTTTAGGACCCGCAAACGGAATATTTGGGAGTTGCATGTACTTGCCAGCGTAATTATTTGGATCGGTACTGACGTTACTGTAGATATCGGCGTAGTGGTCCATTTTTATCACCGACAAATCTGCTGCGACGCTACCAAGGTGAGGTGTGGAGAAAGTAGAAAGGGAGGTTATCTCAAAGGAAGGGCTAAGTGCTTTGAGGTTTTGGGTATCTAGCCCGCCTTTACTGTGTGCAATGACGTGAACTTTGTCGGATTTCAACTCATCGAGAAAACCCTGAATTTTGTTGTTCAAGATATTAGCGTTAGTCGCTGTGGTTCCATTTTTGTCAGCAGAGAAACGAGTATAACGAATGCCATAGTCATCAAGTGTAGAAAGCACGCCTGGAGCCGTATCATCATCCCAAGTGTCTGATTGTGCAGCAATGCCATGAGCAAGAATCACAGGAATGGCAACATCAAACTCGATTGAGACCCAATCGACAGACATACACCAGTTGTCTCCCGTATTGCCAGTATCAATATCGACGCGAATCTCATTGTTTTGGCCGAACTTGACATCACTGATATCGACTTGAAGGTTAGTATCCGTCCAACGGTTATCAGCGCCTTGCACCGTACCTAAAGACTTTCCGTTAAAAGATACGATATCTATTTCTGGAGCAATATTACTGACGTTGGCATTGGAGTCTATGTCGAAGACCGGCATGCTGATCCTTGCGTTAGAACCGATAACGCCTTTTTGCTGCATATCGCCCAGTTTACTCGGAGCAATTCTCCCGTCACTTTGTAAAACGTTGGGGCTGACAACCATAGGAACAGGTAAAGAGATAAGTAGAGGTCCGCCAGAAGCATAGGTACAACCGGTATCCAGACCAGGACCAGAATTGACAACATAAACGCCGAGTACTTCTTGCGGTGGGGCTATCCCAGAGCTTTGTGAACGCATCGAGAAATTACGCAATTTATATCTTCGGCACTCGCGAAACTCGGAGAAAGTAACAAAACACTGAGCGTGGCGCTCGGAATGTATAGTTTCATTTGTTTACCTTTGAGTATAGGTTATCCAAGAATTTGGTTGAAGAAAGCTCTATCTGTAGTTGTAAGGTAAAGGCTAGGAGTTTGATGTGAAATTTATTGGGTATAATTTCGGCTTGTTACTCAATTGATAAAACTGCTGCTCTATTTTTTTTCAAAATAGGAAGAGTGCGATCGCAGTTTCTGGATTGCGGAAGTTATGTCCTTATTTTCAAAAGGAGGGGGATAGTGCTCTAATATTGTTAGAACAATCTAAGTTAGTTTATGAAAGAGTAGCTAAGAATAGGAAAATCAAAGTTGGATGTAGGTTTGTTACAGAACTACATAGAGCGCGCTGTTCTGAATGGTTGACTACTAACCTAACTGGCTGTGCAAAGTTAGGTTAGTAGAAATTATGTGGCTGTTAATTCAGATTTGAGAGATAAGGGCTAGTGTTTTTTAGTAAAAATGGTAAAGGTCGCAATAAACTGAGGTTTGTTATTACATCGTTCGCTACATAGTGAAAACAGGCGACATACCGCTGTCTTGTCCACTCATTAGCAACAAGCCAATTAAGACAAGTAAAACACCACCGAATAGCTGTAAATAATGACCTGCGGCTTTTAGTGAAGCACTGTTATTCTTGTTACCTGCTGCCAAATAGCGTTTTACCAAGTTCTTGCCTGTTAGTGTCATTATAGCAATCGTCGAGGTTGTGAAAGCAGTACCAATCGCCATGGAAAAAGCACTGACAACACCCATCCAATATAGGCCAACCATGTTTGCGAAAAGCAGTACCATGATGGCTCCGGTGCACGGTCTTACGCCAATCGTCACTATAATTCCAGCATATTCTCGGAGCGTTGAGGCTTTGTTGATTGCGTCTGCATCGGCTACATGCTGGTGGCCGCACCCACAGTCGGCATGAGAATGATCTGCATGAGTGTTAGCTGCGGCTTGCATTGTGCTAGTAGCGTCGATTATCGGAGAAGGGGCTGATATTGATGAGCGAAGTGCCATTGGCGAACGCGCTGAAATTGTCGCAGCTGTGTCTGTTGCGAGTGTAGTGATGGCTTTCACTTTCAGCTTAGGCTTACGCATAGCGGTGTAGATGTTTTTCAAAGCCTTCCAACATATAAGTGCGCCGACGACCGCGACTAAGGCAAAGCTTAATGAAACAAACATATTCGCTTTGTCATTCACTACTCGCATGGAAGCACTAAAGCCCCACAGCAACACGCTTACTAGTAAGATTGCGACCAATGCTTGTAAAAAAGCGGAGACGACCGTAAGCACTAAACTCGCCTTGGCTTTGGTTGGGTGAGTCGCTAAGTAAGTCGACACGATAACTTTGCCGTGCCCAGGCCCCAAAGAATGAAGCATGCCATAGATAAAGCTGAACCCGATAAGGTAACTGCCTGCGCCCCAAGGGTTGGATTTAGCTTCATAGAGCAGGTCTGCAAGTTCTGAATTGACTTCTCTTTGCCATTGAATGCTAGAGATAACTAACGATGGCCACATGGACCACAGTTGATACGCACCAATAGCAATAAGCACGAACGCGCCAGCACCAATGAGGTAGTGATTGATTTTGGATTGATTTTTCTTCATTTAACAAGAACCTATATCTGAAATCTTTCTGTTAATTAGTTGCCATGCTTAATCAGCTAGACGCTGACTTAAAGGCTGAAACGAACCACTGCGACTAAGAAGCGGGAACCGCCGCACAATGAAGCTCAACCGATTGTGTAAACAGTTGGCCTAGCGTGTTATCTGGATCTGCATCGACAGGTAAAGACATTGCATAACTCATTTGCTCTGGCGTCGGGTTAGGCTCGATTAATTCTAAATGGCATTGTCTTGCTAGTTCAGGTGACAATGTCACGTCGCTGTTGGATAGCCACGACATGTCGACAAAGTAACTAGGGTCAAAAATCAATACGCGAAGCGAGTTTCGTGTCACAGGCTTAGGTTTAGAAAGTGGTAGGTCAAATGTTAGAACCATCTTGGCTTTATCACGCTCAAACTTTGCGTTCTCAACCACCTGATATTTGATGGGCTCTTCACCATCATAAAAGTACGTGAAGTAGTGCTCGTACATCATGTTTTCGATTACAGACGCAGCGAGCTTTTTGAATGTTTCAGTTTCTGTATCGGCAGAGACGTCTTCTCCATCCAACATGTACATCGAGGTCATTGCATCAAAAGACCACTCCATAGAGAGACCGGTGATCATGCCATTCTCTCCCTCAATATGAGTTTTCATCTCTATCCAAGAGTGAGGGTGGGCATATAGATTTGGCGCAAAACACAATAATGCTAGGCCAACAGTCAAGCCCTTGAGAGAGCGAAAGCATGTCGAGAAACGGCTTACATAGCGTGTGGAGAGGCGATTGATGACATCGATTAGAATAAATGGCTGTTTCATGAGAAATGATGGTAATTTAGTGTGATGTTATATTATAACAACCCGATGCGTTGTTCACTTCAAATTATAAGCTTGTTTACATTGAAGCCGACTGCAATTCTTGATTTTCAATCCAACCTATTTTTCCTATAAACATCTTTGATTGGTCCCTAATTCGACATTATTCAGACTAGTGTGTGACGTTGAATAGTCGATTAAGCTCTCGGTTGTGCGAGGCCTTTTTGTAATGGGTTTGAGCTTGGCTCTTGATAACAGGCATTAACAACGCAAAAAATACCCCCAGTAAAAATACTACCCCCTAGTATATATGGTTATTTGAAAGGTAACTGAGAGAGGCTGAAGATGACGCTAAGTTTGGGTGCTTGTGATCTTAGTTATCGATCCAGTAAATCTTATTTTTCACATGATAGTTATTGGCATATGCCAGTAATGGGGCGTATGCTGAACTCCTGATCATCAATAACAGGAAGTTACTATGTTATACGCAGTACCTTGTCGCGACCTTCATGTTGGCAACCACTTTGCTCGTTCCCCACAGATCGCGATTGTCGATGAACAACGACAGATAAAACAGATTGTTCCTTTGATTGACTCCGACACCTCTTGCAATAAAAAGAAGCAATGGATTTCGGTTCTCCGTTCTTACGATGTGAAATCTGTGGTGGTTCGTTATATTGGTAAGAAGATGCTGGCGCACTTGTTCAATAACGATATTCGAGTCTTGGCATCGACAGGTAAGGCAGAAATCGGGGCTTTGGATTTCGACAATCTACGGGAAGTGACCGATCTCGATTATGGTCGCGAGCCGAGAAATAGTGGGTGTGGCAATAAAACGTGCGGCGAAAACGGGCACAAAAAACAAGCTTCGATTCTAATGGTACAGCCTAATCAGCTAGGTGCTATTCGAGGGTTCCGACAATGACCTTTTTGTTGACGCTATTGGGGTTTGTCGGAGTCGTTACATTGATGGCGATAGGCGTGATTTTTTCGCGCAAGCCAATCAAAGGCAGCTGTGGAGGATTGGCGCAGTTAGATATTGAGCGTGAATGCAATTGCAAGGATGTGTGTGAAGGGCAAAGTAAAAAGCTGTATCAGATTACTGAGCCATCAAGCTAAGTATCGAAGTAAGCATCAGAGTTCTCGCTCACTGAGTTAAATAACTTCTGGCTAACACGTTAATTAACTACTTTGAATCACCAACGCGTGACCATTGACGATGCACTTGGCGACTTTAGCTCGTGCACGCTTGATAATGTTGCCGAACGTTTGGCGAGACACCTGCATTTGTTCAGCGGCTTCAAGCTGGCTCAGGCCTTCTTGATCAGCCAAGCGCAAGGCTTCGAGCTCTTCCAATAGCAATTCTTCTTTATGAAGCTCGTCCATAGGAACACCATTGGGCTTAAAACAAGAGTAAGCCGTACGGGTACACAACTGGCGATGTTTTTTTGGTCGAGCCATATCAATCTCTAGCAATCTATGGGTAAAGGTAAGTATGAAGGTTTTCTTTCCACACAATCATCGGCGTTGCCAAGTGTGCAGCCAAGGTTTTTTCAACGACAGCGCCATTTGTTTTGAAGCTATTGGCGAGCATGACACTTTAACTAAGCATGAGGCAGTAGCTAAATATAAAACCAGAGCCAAGATTGTACCAACAGATAAAACTGAGGGCTACGATGGCATCATGCAAGGTGGCATTGTCACTACACTGCATGACAGCGCGATGTTGCATTGTCTATTTCAGAATGATATCAAGGCGATGACGGTGAGTTTAACCTCTCGTTTTCATCATCCGATTTTGATTGGTCAAGAACTGGAAGTTCGTGCCCAGTGGGTGAAAAGTAGACGTAATATCTACTTCCTAGAAAGCCAAATTACTCAGTGCGGAAAGTTATGTTCGTCGGCACAAAGTCAGTTTATGTCAGTTTCTAGCTATCAAACTTAAGCTTGGTATAGCGGTGTTGTTTTATCAGTTATAAAAGTCCAACTACGGTTTCATAATCACTGAAAATAACGTGTACGAAGAAGAGATTAACCGCGCCCTGTTGAAGATTCGTGAGTCACGAAAGTGGCGTAAAATCTTGGTCGATTATTTCGCAGATCAGTAATCGAAATTAGAGGCTTATTCAAAAGCTTTTGGACTTTCGCCGTTACAGTTGATCTGAATCTGAGGCCTTGATCTTTTTGAAGTATTTAAATGCACTCCAAACCGCGTAAGCCGCAACCCCTACAATCAATGCCGAGCGAAGGAGAATAGGCGCATCATGCTCAAGTTGACCAACATGCGGCACAATACTGGCAAACAATCGACTGGTAAAAAACAGCCCCATTACTAACATAACAATCTTATTCATGTGACCTGCCATTCAATTGGGTACGTTGGACAGAACGAGTTATGGGGCGATTACACGGTTAACACGCCAGACAACGATTCTGCTCGAGATAAAAGCATGCGCTTCTCAAACGTAACCGTCAACGCGATATCAGCTTAAAGCCAGTAAGCTAAAGTTTCGTTTTTGGAAGTGATTTGTTCTGCTGTTGGAGTTTCGAGTTCAAGACTGTTGGGAGGGCGATGACACCTTTCTGTGAATTTGATTTTCCGGAATTATTATTCTGATTTATGATCGCATGCAATCTAGGGGGGACAAATGTCCTCCTCTTTGTTTCTATCGGCGCAATAAGATAGGTGCTACAAAAATCAAATAATAAAGGACACCCCGATGGATCTATTCGCCCTACTTGATATCAACAATACTCTAGTCAATATCCCAATAGGAGATGGCTATGCAATGAGCTGGATCGAATCATTCGGCACGGTGTTTGGCCTGCTTTGCATTTGGTTTGCAAGCCAAGAAAAAACCATTAATTACCTGTTCGGGTTACTGAATGTCACCTTATTTGCGGTTATCTTTTTCCAAATTCAGTTATACGGACTGTTACTGCTTCAACTCTTTTTCTTCTGCGCCAACATTTACGGCTGGTACGCATGGACACGCCCTAATGAGCAAGGTGAAACGCTAGAAGTTCGCTGGTTGAGTCAAAATAAGCTGGTGGCAACGGCTGCAGCCTGTGCGATTTCGATTGCACTGCTCACAATGTATATCGACCCATTCTTCTTTGCGTTGGCAAACATCGCGGTTGATAGCTTGAATCTATTTGGTGCTGATTTAACGGAACCAGTACTTGAACCTGATGCGTTCCCATTCTGGGATGCCACGATGACTATTCTATCTATTGTTGCTCAAGTTCTTATGACACGTAAGTATGTTGAAAACTGGATACTGTGGATTGTGATTAACATTATCAGTGTTGGTATTTATGCGACGCAGGGTGTGTACGCAATGTCTGTTCAATACGCAATCTTAATGTTTATTGCGGCAAACGGTACTCGTGAGTGGGCACGTACAGCTAAACGAAACAGTGATAAATCGTTAACTCAAGCAACGGCTTCTTAGGAGTGAAGATGGCAAAGCAACCTCATATCGGCGTTGATGAAACGCAAATTGCTCCGTTAGTTATTGTTTGTGGTGAGCCTGATAGAGCGAATCGAATCGCGAGCTTGCTTGAAGATGCCGAGATGGTTTCTGAGAACCGAGAGTATCGAATGTTCACTGGAACTTATCAAGGGAAAGCGATATCAGTTTGCAGCACTGGTATTGGCGCACCTTCAATGATCATTGCGGTAGAAGAACTTAAGTTTTGTGGTGTGACTCATATCATCCGAGTAGGGTCTGCAGGTGCGATGCAGTCACATATCAGGCTTGGTGAGCTAATTATTGCAGAGGGCGCGGTTCGCGATGAGGGTGGTTCTACCGCTTACGTTAAGCCGTCGTATCCCGCCTATGCAAGCTTCTCTCTGCTTAAAGAGCTAGACAAGTTCTTGCAGCAGCAAATAACACCTTACTATTTGGGCACGGTACGCTCACACGACAGTTTTTATACCGATGACGAGCAGGCGCTTTGTCAGTACTGGAATGGCAAAGGCATTTTAGGTGCAGACATGGAAACATCCGCGCTGTTTACCGTGGGACGCTTGAGAGGGCTTAATGTAGCTTCTATCTTGAACAATGTTGTCTTGTACGAACAAGATGTAAAGGAGGGCGTTGGGCAATATGTCGATGAGGCAGAGGCAATGATGCAAGGAGAGCGGCTAGCATCATTAGCGGCACTGGAAGCATTAATTACTCAATAAGAGCCTGAATAAATACAAGACAAAAGCGATGGGAGACCGTCGCTTTTTTATTGGGTTCTCTCCTGTGGTTTAAGTGGTTACAATCGTTTGAATATAAACAGCAGTAATGCAATGAGAGAGTAAGTATGAAGATTGCACCATACTCAAGCGGACGCTTTAAAAATTACTTAGAACAAAAAAGCTCTGAATTTAGAGATCTCATCTACCAACACCAAGTTAACTCTCGTTACTTTAATCAAAACGATGAAATCCTACGTCAAGGTGAGCAGCTTCAGTATCTTTATGTAGTGCCCGCAGGGAGAGTCTCTATGAGTATTTCTGCAGCTAATGGGCGACGCTTTCAATTGGGTGAGGTGAATTGCGATTACCATATCTTCGGTGAGATGGAGTTTTTCACTCAGACACCTTGTCAGTGGAACGTAGTGGCTGACGAACACATGCAAGTTGATGTCATTTGCATTCAGAAACTAGCAGAAGCACTACATGAAAACCCGGAGATGATGTTCTTCTTTGCCTCTGCATTAGCGGAAGATTATCAAGACTCTATGGGCATTTACACTAACCGTCTTTTACACTCAATTACCTACAACATTGCCTACGACTTATTGGTTCAAAGCCAAACAAATACCGTGTTAGGTGGTTTCGATAAAGTGAATCAAGAAGCGGAACGTTTTGGCACATCGAGCAGAGTGTATCGAAGAGCGGTTAAAGACCTATTAGACAAAGGTTTCATCAGAAAAGGAGACCAAGGGTTAGAAATTGTCGACCAGCAAGCACTCCGAGCCTTTATTGATTCGTACGAGTAATAAAAGAGCTTGGCACTTACTTAAATGCCAAGCTCGGTTTTTCAATGTTTACTATTAACTACTCGCATCTATTTATGAGCGACTTTCTCTCAGCAACTAGCAACTAGCCCGTAAGTGTCCGCGCACCATTACCGGCGACTAAGTATTAATCCTTAAGCTTTTGCATACATGAGTGTTCTATAACCACCGATTAAGTTGCGTGCTTTAAAGCCGTTGTTGACGAGTTGGCGATAAGCCACGTTACCACGTAACCCGACTTGGCAGTAGATTACAATCTCTTTGTCTGCTGGGAGCTCACTCATTCGATCACGCAGTTGGTCGACAGGAATGTTGATTGCGCCTTCAATAAAGCCACCATTTTCTAGTTCGCCAGGGTTACGAACATCGAGTAGGAGTTGGTTGTCGCTTAATGTTGCAATCTCATCGAAATGAATAGGTGTCGCGTCACCTTTAATAATATTGTTGGCAACAAATGCGGCTTGGTTAATCACGTCTTTGGCACTCCCGTAAGGTGGTGCATAGGTTAATTCAAGGTGTTGAAGCTGATCAACGGTCATACCTGCACGTTGAGCTACTGCCATAACATCAATGCGTTTATCAACGCCATCTTTACCGACGGCTTGCGCACCTAGTATTTTCCCTGTCTTAGGGGCGAATAACATCTTGAACGAGACAATCTCAGCGCCAGGATAGTAGCTAGCGTGGCTTGCGGTATGCACATAGACTTTTTCATAGTCGACGCCTTCACGCTTCAACTGTTTTTCGTTTTTCCCTGTTGAGGCAACGGCTAGGTCAAAAATCTTACAGATAGCTGTGCCCTGTGTACCTTGATAGATTTCATTGCGTCCGAGCATGTTGTCGGCAGCCATACGACCTTGACGGTTAGCAGGGCCAGCAAGCGGAACTAGAGTTTGTGCACCTGTGACAAAGTCTTTTTCTTCGACCACATCACCCACAGCGTAGATGCTAGGATCGCTAGTCTGCATCATTTCATTGGTGTAGATACCACCTAGTTCGCCAATTTGAAGTCCTGCTTCTTTTGCTAACTTAGTCTCAGGACGCACACCGATAGCCATGATTAAGATATCAGTAGTTAATGACTCGCCATTATTAAGTGTTAATTCCAATTCACCCTCTATGTGTTGGTGCTTCTCGCTCTCGCCTGAATCAAAACTTGCGATGTGTTCGTTAGGTATATATTTCACAGACTCAAGCGCGACGCCGAGTTTTAGGTCGATGCCTTTGTCACGAATCTCCGCATGGGCAAAGCCGGCCATTTCCCGGTCTACTGGCGTCATTACTTGGTCAGCCATCTCAATCAACGAAGTCTTGATCCCAAGCTGATGAAACGCTTCCATCATTTCCAAGCCGATAAAGCCACCGCCAACAACTGTCGCGTGCTCAGGTTTATTCATTTGGATTGTTTCGATGATGCGATCCATATCTGGAATATTGCGTAGTGAATGGGTTAGGGGGTTATCGATTCCTGAGATGGGAGGAACGACGGCACCGGCTCCAGGGCTGAGTAATAAGAAGTCGTAACTCTCGCTGTAGTGATTACCATCAACAAGATTTTTGACTGTAACGGTTTTATTGGTGCGCTCAATAGAGGTAACTTCGTTCATCACTCGTGCGTCAACGTTGAAGCGAGCTAAGAAGCTTTCAGGTGTTTGTAACAGAAGCTTGCTTCTATCCTCGATATCGCCACCTATGTGGTATGGCAATCCACAGTTGGCAAAAGAGACGAATGGTCCTCGTTCAAACATTATGATTTCGGCTTCTTCACTAAGACGACGAGCGCGTGCAGCAGCTGAAGCACCTCCAGCTACGCCACCGATGATTACAATTTTAGTCATACGTTTACCTATTACTGTCTCTAAGTTTAACTATACAAATTGCCGAGCATAGAGCTTGTATCTTCTTAATGATCAGTACTGGCTGGTCGCCGGCGATTGAGTAGTTTTCGAAATACCTAGATACTATAAAGATGTAAATTAGCATTGTCTAATATTTATTTTAAAGCTATCACCTCGGGATTGAGCGTTTGGTCCAAGGGCTGTGATTAGACTAAAGCACGCTAGTAAAGGTAATACGCGTTAGCGAGTCGAGTACAGGTTAGCCAAATTAACTGTCATGAGCATAATGAACAGGATCATGGATGTGCTGACTGATTACGTTCTTCAGATCTTGTTCATACAGATCTAGCCAGGCATAACGCTCGCGATACAACTTACGCTTTTGACGTTTTAGAGCTTCAAGATCTTTCCTGTTCGGGTTTGTCGGGAGACGATAGAAATAGTTATCATGCACCTGTCCATCGTGCTCTTCCCACAGACTGTCGTATTTAAGGCTGATGTCTTTGTTTTTCTTACCGTAGCGTAATGAGTTCGAGACATGACCAGACTCTTTTACCGCATAGATATTGTCGATACCCAAGTTAATAGCGAGCAGTCGTAGTGTTTCTACCATGAAGGATTTAGGTCTTAAACCGTAAAAAGCTTTGGTGAATGTGCGGCTAAATCCATTGTCATTGGCGCCACCCTGTATACCGCCGATGTAGATGTTGTTGTCGAAAACAGTAAACGAAAGGGTATACATTTTTTCGAGTTGAGAGTTGGTCAATGAAATTGTCAGTTCACCTTCTTTTCTCGCGTTTCTTTCGAAGCTGAGATTAACCAGATAAACGTTGTCATCTATCTCAAGTTTTAAAAGATTGAGCCTTTCGTTATAGATTTGGTGTCTAGCTTCTGTTGCGAAGGTGTTTTCAAACCAGTCGTAGTGTTTGGATAAGATATCGATCTTTTCTTTATTGCTAAAGCCAGTACATAAGTAGGGAGTCACAAATTTAGAAAGGAAGTTGGGTTGCTTGATAAATAATAACTTTCTCTCTTCAGAGTTGAAATTATCACTCATTTTTCGAGTAGCTGAATAATAAAACAGGGCTCGAATAGTAAACTTAAGTATCGCTTTGTACTTACCCTTATTTTTATGGGTATTTGCTTCAATCCCCATGCGAACGACATTCATAATCACCTCAAAGAAGAAGGATTGCTCGAACACAGTCGTGTCATGAACCCTTCCAATAATCTGACCAATAACAAGAAAATGATGATAGTGAAAAAGGCGATTTGGGTAAGTATGGATATGTATAGCTATGTAACCTAATCAGTTACTTAGTGAGTGGTTCTTGTTCGATTATGCCTTGTTATGTGGAAGGGAACTGGATTGATGACTATAAAAGAGTCGTTTATAGGAACAATGTTGCACCTTTTACGGGTTACGTGCTTTTAGAGTTGCAAGCCGAAAAGTATTTGGTCTATCGAATCTGGTGGAGGTTAGCTTCGGTTTTAGGGTTCTGTATAAGACTTTGACCACATAAAAGCACCGATAACCCAGGCTGTAACATCTCCGCTTATAGTGGTTAGACGCAATATCATGGTTATCGCTAAAGAAACCTCTGAACCGTAAATTGGGTTAAGTAGGCTAACCAGAACAAGTTCTCTAACTCCGATCCCAGCAGGGGACCCGGGGGTGAAGAATCCAACAATCCAGGCGACCGCGAAAATGCTCCCTAGTGTCAATATATCGAGTTCCCAAAGGTCAAACAGTGCTCCTCCAACTAAAGATATTACCGCGCCCAATAGTAAATAGTTAAATAAATATGTTACTAAACTCACCATCACAATTGGTAACGTAGGGAGTTTAAGTTCGTCTATTTGTGCCACGTCTTGTTTTGATAGAAACCAAGCATACAGGCGAACAAACGAATGCCGAAAGATCTTCGGTCCAAAGACAATAGTGGTAATAGTCAAACTAAGTATAAGTACGTGTGTTTGTATGGATGATTCGTGAATGAAGTCATTCCCTTGATGGATCCCATGATATAGGGTCAAGATAACCACAACTCCAACTACCCAAATGGTTTCGATAAGCATACTCAAGAGAATTTTACTTCGCTTCATTCTTAACTTTTCAGATAACACAACGCGCCCTATATGGTGTGCTATGTTTCCGGGTAAGTACTTTGCCAATTGAGCTACAAGGTTTATTGAAACGACCTGAGTTATGTTACCTCTACTTTCTCCTACGGATTTCAGTAGGTAGTAGCTAACTAAACCACCGTTTATTAACGTCCAGCTATAAAGAGCAATACTTCCGACTAGGACTAATATTAGATCGTAGCTCCAATTAATCGTGTACCAAATTGATAATTGAATTGATGACTGATAACAAAACCATATAATTAGCGATATAGATATAAGCCAACCTAGTTTCTCTACCTGTATTCGTATATTAGACACCAAGCGAAACCCTTAGACGGTTACTTTGATATTTTTGATTTTTCATTCGCTAACCTATCCTCTAGTTTCTCGATTCGGTACAGCAGTTTTTCCATTAACTTGCGATTGAAGCTTACTAGGTCTGCGACAAATCCTACAATCATAGTGAGAAACCCAAGTATTAATAATGTGCTGCCGAGTAATAAGGACTGAATATGGCCATCGCCACCCCCTTCCATGAAAAAGTATAGGAAACGAATGATGGGTAATACACCAACGGCAACCATTATGGCACCTAAAATAAAGAACACACGCAAGGGTTTGTACATTGTGTAGATACGAATTAATGTGGAAATAGACATCCTTAAAAAGTGAGGAATACTTGAAAATAGCCTAGACTCTCTAGTCTTCTCGTTAGTGTGGATTGGAACGGAGATTACACCGAGCTTTTTCGCACTAGCTTGAATAAGCATCTCAATCGTGTAACTGAACTCTGATACTATATTTATTTGTTGTGCTGCTGATCTTGATATTGCTCTGAAACCACTGACTGAGTCTTTTATGTCTAAGCCGGTCGCTTTGGACACGATATAACTACCTAACACTTGAAGGGTTCGCTTGAAAAATGAGAAATGTTTATTGTTATAACCACCTCGGTTTCCGACGACAATATCAGCTCTCTTATTCAGTATGGGTTCGACTAACTTAGAGATTTCAGAGCCATTGTATTGGTTGTCACCATCAGTATTAACAATGATATCAGCTTTCTTATCTATGCAGGTTTCTAACCCTAGGTGAAACGCGTGGGCTAAACCCTTATTTCTCGTGCTCTCTACTATGTAATCCACGCCTAACTGTTGCGCTATAGCAACCGTATCATCTGTAGAACCATCGTCTATAACAAGTATCTCGATTTTATCTATACCTTTGATCTCTTCCGGTATACCTCGGATTACTGATTTGAGGTTACTTCCTTCGTTATAGCAAGGGATTTGAACAATTAGTTTCAATTTTGCCACCTCTATTTATTCTGGTTTGTTTAAAATCCGCTAAACATACGAGATTCTCGATTGCTCTCTTTAGGCCTATATAAATTCTCCCCCCAACGAAGTGTATATGTACCTGTATCTTCGAAAATTTTAATAGTATTTTTTCCTTTTGATAAAGCGACGATTTCTTGTGGGTGGATAACTTTGTTATTTATGATTACTTTTGAATCTGATTCCAAAGTGTAATTACCAGAGATATTTAAGGTAAACGTCACGGCGTTATCCTCTTGAGTTAACAGCAACTCTTTACCTGCAACATAGAGTTCATTCCAGTGACTTATATAATTGTTTTTAATAGCTTTCCTATCTTCTTCTAAAAGAGCCAAATAGATTGATCCCACACTGCTCTCGCTGTGAATGAACTCAAGGTATTCTGAATTCACGATCAAAAATTTAGGTTCGTGATCTTCAATAGCAAGCTTAAGTATAGGCTGTCCTGCTATTAAGTAGTTATCCATCCCCCAAGAGCTCATGAAAAAGCCTTTCTGAGGGTATGATGAGATCATAGAGCACCTATCTATGTAGGCGACAGGTTCAGGAAATATCTTCTGAACAACATTAATAAAATGATACTGATAATCTAAGTTCCGGGAATATTTCAAATAAATACTTTGAAATATTAGGTTAAAAACAAACAAAAAAACAACCCCACGGCTTATTCTCATGTATCGTTTACTAGTTTTTCTTTGATTCCATACCTCCCAAGCTAGGCCGAAATAAATTGCTGAAGGAGCTAATATAAATGAATAAAAGTAGGGGAATGCGTTACGATAAATAAGAATAGATAATAAAGGAAGTATCAAAGTCATGAGCTTTAAGTAATCTAATTTTATTTCAATATTATTATTTTTAATTGTTGAAGATAGGCAGAAGTAAACGCCACAAACTAAAGTAAACCAAAAGCCTAAGTCTGTTCCTAATGTATATATAAAGTAATTAGCTCGAGGGAAAAATAAATTATGGTTTAGTGTTTTGTTTGCCCCACTTAGCATTGATATAGCATCGTTCTCGGTTGTTGATGTAATGCTTTGTGAGTGCCAAAAGTATAGGGATAAAAACAGTAACGTGACTAAAATAAAATATCGCGAAAGGATAATGCTAGTTCTACGTTTTTGGGAAGATTGTACAATGGATAAAAGTGAAATTAGGATAATAGTAGGAAGATAAAATACAGACTTTAGTGTTATAAGGAATGCTATGGCAGTAAGCAATGCAGTAATCAATGTTCGTTTGAAAGAATACTCTAGTTTTAGCAGATAATCTAAACTAGCCATTAAGCAAAAAGTTGCAATAGGGTCTGTCCGAAAACTAGCTCCCATCCTAATTACAAATGAAAATGAAAAGTAAGCTAAAACCGCAAATAGAGAAGCGGATCTACCAAGGTGTCTACGACAAATTCTAAATATAAAAAATCCTGTAGCAATTTGAAGACACAGCATAACATTACGAGCAACAATGATTTGGTTAACCTCATTATCGGATACCCAGCTTAACCAAGTGAAAACATGCACATGGAATGTTTGAAAGCTACTTATCGATTCTCCAGCTAAAAACTGATGAACAAAAGACAGATAGTAGAATTCATCCCAATTAACCTCATAATTGAACGCGGTGTATACTCGAAGAACTATAGCTAGAAATATCAAGGTAAGCATAATGGAACTTCTGCTTACCTTGATATCTCTATTTAATATATTAGGCTTACTATTTGTTTTTTCAAACATTTTCCTTCTACCCTAAACTTCCAAAGACTTTGTTATTTCATCTAAAAGCTCAGTTGCTTTTTCTAACTATAGTACCTTTGAATTTTCTTGTTTTTAGTGAGTTAGAACTTGATTACTTAGACGATTAGCTAACGGTTTGTCGTCTGTTGGGCTAAGATAAAAGTATGAAATAAGCTGTTTTATGGAACTATTGATGATACATATTTTGATTGGTACTCGCGCTCAGCTCATAAAAATGATTCCCATTATGAAAAATCTTCAAGATAGAAATGTTGAATACAATTTTATATTTATGGCACAGCATAGAGAAACTATATTAGAAATATTATTTGAATTTGGAATCAAAGAGCCAGATTATGTTTTATGTGACGATAATAGAGATATCGTTAGCAGTATACAGATGGTTGCATGGTCTATTAAGGTTTTACTTGTCGGTATTTATAATAAACGGGAGTTATTCAGAGGAGATAAGGACGGGATCGTAATGATTCATGGTGATGCCCCCCCATTGTTATTAGGTGCTATTTTGGCTAAAAGCCAGAAATTAAGGGTCGCCTCGGTCGAAGCTGGCTTACGTTCTTTTAATTTACTCAAGCCTTTTCCTGAGGAAATAACTCGTGTTGTTACAGCTAAATTGGGATTAATTGATGTTTTTTATTGTCAGGATCAACTCTCTGCAGAGAACGTAAGTAAATATAATAAACAAGTTGTCAACACTAATGGGAATACTATTGTTGATACTATACAACTTGCTAGCTCTATAAATAAATTATCGACCAATTCTATCTCTGATAAACAAGAACGCTACGCTACTGTCTCACTCCATAGATTCGAAACGATATCAAATATAAGTGGTTTGAAGAAAATAGTGGAACTAATAGAAAAACTCACTAATGTTATTCAAGTTAAGTTTATATTACACCCTCCAACAAGAGAAGCACTTAAGAAGAATGGGCTTTATAGAACTTTGGAAAACAACATCAATCTAGACTTAATTCCTCGTATGACATTTTTGAACTTTAATAAACTCATATCGAAATCTGAGTTTATGGTTACTGATGGCGGTAGTAATCAGGAAGAATGCGCATTTCTCGGAATTCCATGTTTAGTTATTAGAAATGAAACAGAGAGAAAAGATGGACTTGGTGATAATGCAGTTCTTTCATATTTTGACTATAACGTGATTGATAGTTTCATTGAAAACTATTCTGAATATCGTCGCCCGAGTAAAGTTCTCAAGAGAAGCCCCAGTGAAATCATTATCGACAACGTAACTAAGTCATTGTGATAAAACCAGTTTTGATCATCTACTTGGGTGGGTGTTAAGAGTTAGCGATACGTAACCATAACGAACAAACTCATTGTAGTTGCTGACGTCATAGATCACTAAGACAAGCCTATAACCAAAAATGCCACTACAAATCTGCAGTGGCATTAGAACGATAACAAACTATCACCTTGCTTAAACCTAAACTTTAGTTCTTATATAAACTAAAGTTCTAACAGTTTAGCCAGTTCACGCTCTTCGAGAAGCTCTTCAATGCGTTGACGAGTCTTAGGCGTTTCGGCTTGCGCTTTAGTCGACTTGCCTGCTTTTTTGCTTCGGCTCGTTTTCGCTTTTTCCTTAGTCGTCATCGTAATCTTCCTTGTGTTTTTTGTGTTACAGGTTGCACGTCTCTTTTAGTGCCTTGCCCGCTTTAAATGCTGGCGTCTTTGATGCGGCAATCTGAATCTCTTCTCCGGTTCGCGGGTTACGACCAGTGCGAGCAGCTCGAGAGTTAACTTTAAAGCTACCAAATCCAAGGATCGATACGTCATCACCGTTCGCAAGCGAAGTAGAGATACCTTCAACTAGCGCATTTAGTGCTGTGCCTGCTTGGTCTTTTGAGATGTCTGCAGAAGTCGCGATGTGTTCAACTAATTGAGATTTGTTCATAATCTATATTCCTTATTGAGTACGGCTGGCGTCTACCTTTAGCACCTAGCTTATGCGATCTTATCAACAGCAATTGAAATAATGTCAGTGAGCGGGTAGAGCTTTGTAAAGTAACCAACAGAATTGACTATAAAAGCATCTGTCGGTTCAATCAATGCAATTCATTGATTATTATTGGTTTATAGACATGTTGCCCAAATTTACTTGAGAAAAGAGCATTAGGGTTGCCCGTTCGATTCATAATCCAAATCGAAGCTGTCATCTATCACGTTGATAACGAAAGAGTAAAAACAAAGAAGCCCAGCTTAATTGCTGGGCTTCATGTTGTGCTGTCAGAGCGATTTGTTAATTCAGAACTATTTAGTAATAAAAATTTGTTCTGTTTCTAGTGATGTCATCGTGCGAACTTGACGCCAAATGTAGTAGAAAATACCTAACATCATCAGCATGCTTGGGATGGCGATTGCTGGGTAGCTGTAAAGTGTCAGCTTGCCAAGTTCTTCATTAAAGGCAGCGGTGCCAGCAGGGCTAGTCACAATCCAAGTCGCTAGGAAGTAGTTCATAGCTGAAGAAAATGCGAAAGTACTCGCGAATAGGTAGTTGGATGTCATTAGACAACGATCAAACTTTGCTTGGTTACCGAACTGCTTTAGGCGCTCTTCAATAAGAGAGATATTTAACAGGGCCGGTGTGAAGATAACTTTCTGGATAAACGGGTAGCGGGTGAAGGTTGAGCCCAGAACCGCCAAACCAATTAGACCAGGGATTAATGCTTCTTTTAGTGCTAACCAACGAGTGTCTAGCTCAAAGAAACCAATACCGCCCGTCAATAGCACGCTTACAAAGCCGAGCGCAGCGATGAAGTTGAACTTCTTATTGCGGATTAACTCCATGCCACCATAAGCAATAGGGAAGGCAAGGGCAACAAGCAAAGCTAAGCCTGTTCCGAGATGCTCATCTCCACTGAACTTCATTAAAATGAATGAAGGAAGAAAGACGTTAAACACGACTTCGAAAAGAGGACTCGATTTTTTGTTTTCTGTGTTACTCATAATTTCTAAATACATTATGTTATGGATTTATTCTCAGGGATTGTTGTTTACCTCGCCCAAGATGTAAAGCCTTAAGGCGTCATGCTGTGTAACGACATGTGACATCAACGACATCTCTGAGCCTATATAACGCTCAATTTAATACTTTGTGAGGGATGTTTATCTGGCCGACTTGGGGAAATCGAGTGGAAATTTTGGTTTAGTTTATTCAAACCTAATTCAGTTTATTGCGTTGTCGCGTACTCTCACTCACATTCACCGCTCTTAAACGATTGATGAATGTGAAATGAGGCAGAACAGAAAGGAAGAGTTATAAGCCCATTATTCGTCGAAAAGTAGGTTAAAGCTCAAAGGGATTTGGTCGGAAATCGCTAATCCACCCACGGTCGCTGAAAGTTTGTTTAGATTCTCTGTAGATATCCCAAAATCAGCGCCGTTGACGATGATTGTCGAAGCTGAGCTAACCATGACAAACCCTGAGGATGGAACCACCACAACTGGGAAGTCGATCGTTTTGGTTACGCCGTGTAAAGTAACTTCCGCTGCTACTGTTGTTCTTTTTGGATCACCAGATAGCATCGACGGTTCAACCTTCCCAGAGATCTTCACTTCAGGAAAAGTCATCGATTCAAAGTAGAGTTCATTCAGTCTCTGGTCACGAATAGCGACTCCGGTGCTCACGCTTTTCAAGTCCAATACTATTGAAAACTGGCCCTCTTCGGTAAGCCCTCCAGACATAGGTTTGATGGATGCGGGCTCGACAACAAACTGCTTTTTAATGGTCGCGAATGTGATGTTCGATAACTTCGGATCTAATGTGTAGCCCGACTCCGCGAAAGATTGAGCGGAGATAACGGTGCATAGGAGGCCGAATGTAGAGATTAGTTTTTTCATAAGTTGTCACCAGATTGATGAATTCACAGGTTTAAGTTCTTGAGTCGTACGTTTTTAAAATGACTTTTTGGAAAGAGTGATTGAGAGAAGCTTAGTTCAGCATTCGAAAAATTACCGCAGGAAAAGAAGAGCGTCGCTGTATTACTGGAATCATGATCGACGAAGTGACTTGTTTATTTTTGGTTATGTTATAACATAACCAAAATCACTCTTGCCAAGAATAATTATTCTGTTGGTAAACGGGAAGCGATGAGCATGTATCAAGGAGACGACGTAATGAATGCCGTGTTAACCAAGCCTTTGGCTACCAATAGCAGCCAGCCACTCAACATTAGTTCAGCTGTGAGTATTCAGGATAAGGCAAATCACAAGCCAAGCTTGAGTGCTTCTGAGCAGCCAACGGTATTAGCGGATATCTACCAAAGTGATATTAATATAGCGGTATGGCAGCGACAGTTTGATGAAGGCTTAACGACGGCAATTAGTGAATTTATCGCCTTGAATCCAAACTTTAGTAAGTCTGTTAGCGTGTCACCTGATAATGCTTTCGATAAGTTGGAATTTGCCACCGATGGCACCGCCTCTAAAGCGCTATTAGAAAACATGGCAGAGCTGGTGGATATGTTCTGTTGTTTGTTTGAGCTTGAAGAAGTCGGGTTGCGTTTAGCCGTTCTGAATAAAGCGATGTGCCCACGTTTCCATTTTGATCAAGTGCCTTGCCGCTTGGTGACAACTTATCATGGTGTTGCGACTCAATGGTTGCCAAACGACTTAGTCGACCGTTCTAAGCTAGGGCTAGGGGCTAACGGAAAGCTTGATTCTGTTTCAGGCCTGTACAACGACGAATCTGACATCCAGAAAATGGCCAGTGGTGATGTTGCGTTATTAAAAGGGGAGCGTTGGAGTGGCAATGAGAATAGAGGCCTTGTTCACCGTTCACCAGTCACTTCATCTGACGAAACACGATTGCTGTTAACGTTGGACTTTGGTTGATCAACTTTTGACTATTTAGTTCGCAACCTGTTTCTATTCAGACGTTCAACTCATTTAAATACCTTCCTAATGAGCTAACGGTATGGCGCGATCTGTGCTGTTATTATTCTCAAACAGAGACACTCATCAGCTGACCATGTTTAGCACATTAATTCAAAATTTAGAGTTTACCATTCTCTAAATCAATGGGTTACGATGCGTGCACTTACTCACATATATCAATATTTCAGTTCCTCATCGGTTTCTTAATTTATTTTAAAGCGTAAAATATATCCCGCTTGCAAACCGCTTTGGCAATCAATTTGTTCGCCACGGTTTATTACTTCCAAATTATAGGTTTCCTATGTTCAAGAAACTCTCGCTTAAAAATAAGCTGGCGATTTCAGCCAGTATGGCCATTATCCTGGGGGGGATTTTGGTCGAGGCATTGTCTTTTCGTGCTTCACTGCAAAGGTTGGATATTGAAGTTGAACAGCGCTTAGAGGGCGCATCGGCTTCGTACAATCAATATGTATCGGATTGGATCTTATCCAAAGAGCGTGCGCTTACTTCTCTTTCGAAAGAGTCCAAACAAGAAAGCTTGGTGACTTATCTAAAACAGGTTCGTGACTCAGCCTCTTTTGATAATGTCTTCTTGGCATTTCCTGATGGTTCGCAAAAGAACGCGAACGGTGTTGTGTTGCCACCGGGCAATGATGATCCACGCGTATGGGGTTGGTACACCAATGCGGTTGCGAACCCAAGCAAGGTGTTCATGGATAACCCAACGGTTGCTGCAGCAACTGGGGTGAACGTTGTTTCATTAGGAACAGCAATGCAACTGCATGGGCAACAGGTTGTGTTGGGTGCTGATGTAGAAATTACAGACATCTTAAACAGTCTAGAGCAGGTGATTCTTCCAGGTGAAGGTTACATGTTCATCGCGACCAACAAGGGCACGGTTTATACGCACCCTGACACTAAGTTACTGAACAAAAACATCAGCTCACTTGGGTTACATTTTGCGGACGTACAAAAGGCGCTGACTAGCGGTAAAGACACTTCTATCGAGTTGAATGGCAGCGACTATGTTCTGTACGCACGTGCGATTGATGGAACGAGCCTGATTACTGTGAGCGTTGTTAACCATGACTCTCTGGTTGCGCCACTATTTGATGCAGTGATTGGTCAAGTGTTGGTGACGCTACTTGTGGTGATCGTATGTACCATACTGTTTAACCTGTTGTGTACGATTCTATTCCGCCCGTTGAACCACGTTTCTCAAGCACTGGCGCAAATCGCGAATGGTAGTGGTGATTTAACTCAACGCATTCATGTTGAAAACCAAGATGAAGTGGGCGAGTTGGCTCATAACTTCAATACCTTCGTTGGAAGTTTACAGCAGTTGATTGGCCATATCCGTGGGCAGTCAGAGCAGCTAAACAGCCAGTCAGAGCAAAGTGCTCAGCGTGCGAACCGTTCGGTGGATGAGCTTAATCATCAGCAGCAAGAAATCACCATGGTCGCGACGGCCGTAACTGAAATGGCGAGCGCCACGCAAGAGATAGCATCGCATGCCGAGCAAACAGCAAAAGCGGCGCAAGATTCAGCGACAAGCACTAACAGCGGTCACGCTCTGGTTGTGGATACCAAAGGTTCAATCAATAACCTAGCCAATGAAGTGAACGAAGCGGGTAGTGTGATTAGCGAACTTAACAAGCATGCTCAAGAGATCTCGACTGTACTCGCAACGATTCAAGGCATTGCAGAACAAACCAACTTACTTGCTTTGAATGCAGCGATTGAAGCGGCTCGTGCTGGTGAACAAGGTCGTGGATTTGCTGTGGTAGCGGATGAAGTACGTGTGCTTTCACAGCGTACCCACTCTTCAACGGAAGAGATCAAATCAACGATTGATATCCTGCAGCGCACAACGACCCAAGCCGTTGAGCTTATGGAGAGCAGTTCTAAACTGGCAATACACTCAGTAGAGGATGCCGACAGAGCTTCGCATGCGCTTAAAGAGATCAACTCGGCGGTGGCTTTGATCAGTGACATGGCGACTCAAATCGCGACGGCTGCTGAAGAGCAAACACACGTGACGGGTGAAATTACCCAAAATATTACGACCATTAAAGATGTTACTGACCACCTAGTTGTGGGCGCACAGGACAGCTTAACTGAGTCAAACGAACTTAAAAGCCAAGCCGCGGGTTTAAGCGACAAAGTGGCCACTTTTAAGCTTGCTTAACTGTTTCACTCGCTGATGCCTGATCAGTGAGTGCGCGGTAAGCAATAAGTCAAAGCGACGTAGATTACGTCGCTTTTTTTGTGTCTGTGAACAATCGAATTCTTTACTAATCCGCTTCTGAAAATTCTCTAAGCGCACTCATTGCGGCTTCAGCTTTGTCTTTCTGAACGAAGATATGGTCGTGATAAAAGCCAGCAATCACGTTGGCGCTAATGCCGTAAGAACCAAGCTTGGTGGCAAAGGCTGCTGTTAATCCAACCGCTTCAAGACTGGAATGTACCGACAATGTAATCAGGCTAAACACACCATCGAAGTCTAGCTGAGCTTTGGTCGCAACGTCTTCTTTCAGAACCAGCGTTAAACCTTCTTTCTCACGAAAAGTCGAGATTGGATTGAGCTGAACATAGTCTGCCAATCCCCCGCCTACAGTACAAAAAACATAGTTGCCTTCAATGAGTTCTGGTGACATGGACTTTAACAAAATGTCTAAATCGGTAATGGCAGCCATAGTCAGTTTCCCTGCGTGAATAAGCTAATTGATGATGTATGCAGTCACGATAGAAGCAACTGACAGTTAAGTAAAATTAATGATTTTAATTCTGCATCAGTTTTACTAATGGCAAGTTTTCCTCCTTAGTGATGGCATCGTACTTCTACCAACTTGTCGATTGTTCCATCTCGTCAGATAAATGGTCGATAAAGGCTCTTAACAGCGGTGTGACTTGTTTACGCGTTCCATAAATAGCATGAACACCGAGCGTTTTAGGTTGCCATTCAGAAAGCAGTGGCACTAATAGACCATCACGCATCAAGGTTTCCACTGAAGGGAAGGGCAGTAAACAGATACCGTTGCCTTTGAGTGTGGCAGAAAGCAGAACCTCTGAGGTGTTTGCACTGATATTCCCTTTAATCGGAACCGATTCGAGCCCATTGGGGCCATTGAACGTCCAAGCGGTTTTGCCAAAGTAACTGAACGATAAACAGTTGTGGTGCGCTAGATCTTGGGCTTCTGTGGGTGTGCCTTTCTCTTTTAGATATTGAGGCGATGCGCAAATCACGGAGCGGCATTCACCGATCTGCTTCGCGACAATATTGGGCGTCAGTTCGTTGGTTATGCGAATGGCCAAATCGATGCGTGACTCAACCAGGTTGACGGTCTGATCAGTCGAGATAATGTCGATAGAAACCTCTGGCCATTTGGCGATGAAGCGACTAATTGATTCCATCAAGAAGCTATCGACAATCGAGTAGCTCGCAGTAATACGCAGCTGACCTTTTAAATGCTCTCGGTTTTGGTTTCTGATCCCAGCTAGGGATGTTTCCAGTGCCAAAAGTTCTCTGGCGACCTCAAGTGTTTCTTTACCTGCGCTGGTTAAACTCAAGCTTCGTGTTGTTCTGTGAAGCAAGCGTGTGTCCATCCATGCTTCTAACTCACCCAAATAACGAGTGACCTTGGTTCGTGAGAGATCAAGGTGCTCTGCCGCAGCGCTTAAACTGCCACGTTCCACTATGGTGACAAAGACATTCATTGCCTCGAGTTTATCCATTGTTTTATTGCCTAGAGAATTAAACCGACCTCAGTATATGTCCGAAAACTGCAATAGTTAAAGTCAATTTGATATCTATTTCATCTAAAAACAATCAAATAAGATATTTGGACATTCAACGAGTTGGCAGGTGTTCAACTCCAAGTATCGGAATAAAGCCATGAATACGTTATCGAAAAACCTGTTATTAAAAAGCATGCTTTTAGGAACCATAAGCCTAGGAACCGTGCTGGCATCAAGTGTTGCTTTAGCTGTGGATCTGAACATCACTCACTATAACCCCGGTGAGAACGCGATATTCCCTGCAAGCTCGGTATTGGTTTCGGGTGAGAAAGAAGTGATTCTATTTGACGCACAATTCAGTGTCGCAGACGGACAAAATTTGGTGGAGCAAATCAAAGCCACAGGCAAAAAATTATCGATGGTTTACATCAGCAGCGGCGACCCAGATTACTACTTTGGTTTGGAACCGATAGTTTCGGCATTTCCTAACGTTAAAGTCGTTGCCAGTGAAGCCGTTGTCGCGCATATCAAACGCACCAAAGATGCAAAGCTTGAATACTGGGGGCCTATATTAGAAGGCAACGCGCCCTCTAAGGTGATTGTTCCAATGGTGATGAACGACACAACATTAAGCATCGAAGGTGAAACCATCGAAGTGAAAGAGATAAATACACACCAAGCTTACCTATGGGTTCCGTCTGAAAAAACGGTGTTTGGTGGCGTGTCGGTGTATAGCGGTGTGCATGTATGGATGGCAGATACTGCATCGAAAGAGATTCGTAGCCAGTGGTCACAATCGTTGGAGCGTATGAAAGCACTAGAGCCAGAGGTTGTAATTCCGGGTCACTATTTAGGTGAAATGCCAACAGGAATAAATGCAGTTCACTTCACGAAGGATTATGTGGCTGATATTGAAAAAGCGTTGGCGAGCAAAAGTAATCCAACATCGGTCGAGATCAGTGATTACATGAAGAAAGCCTACTCGAAATTTGAGGCTACGGAAGGCGATTTAGAACTTGGCGCGAAAGTGCTAAGCGGCGAAATGGCTTGGCACTAGAGTTGATTATCTCGGTTGTGTCCCAGAACAGTCTGAAGATTGTATGCTAGATTTATTGGTGATACACAACTGGAGATATCGATGATCTGGCTTTCAGTGAAAGTACTACAGATTGGACTTGTCTATGGATACAGGAAGTATCAAAAAACGAAAAGAGCTCCAGCTTAGGAGCTCTTTTTTTGTTTCGGAGAGACGACTTTCTATTTCAAGTGAGAAAGAAAATCAGCATTTACCCGGTTTACAGTTAGTAGTCAGATTAGCCTAGTAGCCAGATCCGCCCTGCAACTCAATATCACCAATAAGCGAAAGTATGTTGAAAATAGAACCCATTACTCCTCACATCGGCGCTCGTATTCACGAACTAGAGCTTTCTACATGCAGTGCTGATGAACTCGATAAGGTGTATCAGGCACTTATTGCCCATCAAGTGATCTTTCTCGACGGGCAGACTTTGTCTCCAGAACAACACTTGATGATTGCACAGCGCTTTGGAACGTTAGAACCTGCACATCCTTTCTTCCCTCGCGTGGAAAGTGCGCCACAGGTGAGTGTGATTGAAACAACCCGTGGCAATGCGCCAAAGGAAAGTTATTGGCATACCGACTTAACGTGGCGCAGCTTGCCGTCGAAAGCTTCCCTGTTGCATGCTCAACACATTCCAAGCATTGGTGGTGACACTATCTGGTGTTCTATGACTGCGGTTTTTGAATCTCTACATGAAGATATGAAAGCTAAGTTGAGAGGGTTGTCGGCGACTCATTCGCTTGTGGCCTTTGAAGGTATAGAATCAGAAGACATTGATCTCGATTGGCACAAATCCTTGATTAAAACAGCACAGGAGAATCCGCCAGTGGTTCACTCTGTTGTTCAAGTTCATCCTGAAACGGATAAAGAAACGCTCTGTATCAATGAACAGTTTACTTGTTATATCAACGAACTCGACCGCAAAGAGAGTGATGTTTTACTCAGCCAACTGTTTGAAATTGCGAGACGCCCTGAGTTTCAAGTTCGTTTCAAATGGGACAACGGCTCAATGGCGATCTGGGATAACAGGGTAACGCAACATTACGCAGTGATAGATTACGGGGATACTCCAAGAAAAATGCATCGAGTAACAGTGACATAGCGGTAAGCTGAACACAGTTATCAAAAGAACACCGCGCATGCCCATCCCTGAACCAAGCACTCGTACTTAAATTTAAGCGTCAGCAGGGTGCATCATTCATCTACGCTTAATAATAAAAACAAATGCGTTGGTACATATTTGATTGAAACCTCACTGCTCGGACGTGATGTGTAATATAATCGGCGCCAAAATATAAGTATAAAAACCAAATCATAGAATTAATAAACGTCAGGGCTTAGAGAGCAAAGTATTTCGTATGAACGCGATTCGTAAAGTTTACCAGTACGCAGAACCGAATTTAACCCTCGTGGGTTGGATGGGCTTTGTCGGCTTCCCAATTTACTACATTGTGTGGGAGTTTTTGTTCCCGCAACCCTACGAAAACTTAGCGCTTCGCCTGTTTTGCTCGGTATTGTTCTTTGGCATTATATTTCGCAATCGCGTCCCATTTGAATGGCGAAAATACCTTCCGGCTTATTATCAAGTTGCCGTAACTATCTGTTTGCCAGGTTTCTTCTTCTACATGCTGCTAATGAATAATTGGTCCAACGTTTGGGTTATGTCATTCATGTCGGCTATTTTCCTCCATATTTTATTGGTGCACGTGACGAGAGTGATGTTTGCACAAACCTTTGCCGGTATTGGGATTGCTACCTTGTGCGCTTGGATTGCACAAGGCTTCTACCTCGAACTCACAATGGATTGGACGCATGTGCCAATCTTTTTGTTTATCTACTTATTCGGCAACTTGTTCTACTTCCGCAATCAGGTGGAACATGAAAACAAGGTGTCATTGGCGAAGTCTTTTGGTGCGGGTATTGCCCATGAGATGCGAAACCCTCTAAGCGGATTACTTACCTCTATTGATGTCATGCAGTCCATATTGCCGAACCCTAAAAGTGGCGATCAAAAAGGGCAATATGCGTTAAGCAATGAAGAAGTGATTCAGTTGCGTGAAGTGGGCGATGAAGCGATGGAGATCATTCATTCCGGTAACGAAACGATAGATCTGTTACTGACTTCAATTGATGAAAACCGAGTCTCTCGATCTACGTTTAAGAAGCATTCAGCGCAAGCGGTGGTTGAGGATGCGATAGACAGTTTCAATTACAAGCGCTCTGCTGATAAATCAGCAATCTCTTTAGACGTACAGAGTAACTTTGATTTCTTGGGTAGCGACACTTTGTTGAAGTACGTGATGTATAACTTGTTCAAGAACGCATTCCACCATCGCAGCCCTGAAGATTTTCATATTCATGTCACCATGTCTAGTGATGAAGTGGCCAATCAAATAATGGTTACCGATAACGGATCAGGCATCTCAAATGATGTGATTCGACGCATTTTTCAGGACTTTTATACTACTGGCCAATCGGGTAATTACGGCTTAGGTTTGCCATTTTGTCAGAAGGTAATGCGCTCGTTTGGTGGTGAAATTAAATGTCAGTCTGAAGTGGATCAATGGACACAGTTCACGATGACTTTTCCGTCTTTGTCTTCCCATTCGGTGAAAGAAATCAAGAATGAACTGACTAAACTTAAGACTGTGCTAATGGTGAGTGACCAGAAAGTTCTCACCAATAAAATGACTGAGGTAGCCCGTTTTATGGGGTTTGAGCTCACGGTGTTGGATGTAGCATCAGCGCTTAAAAATAAGGAATACCAGTTCGAATTCGACTTGATTTTCGTTGATATGGAGAGCTTGGATTTAAGAGCCAATTGCCTCGATAAGATTGAATCGTTACTTTCGTTCACTGAGGCGCGAATCATTTACTTGTATGAGCGTCATCCTATCAAGCGTGTACGTAACATTTCTTTCGAGCCTATTTGGGTGGAAACACAAGTCTGGCTACTAAATACTAAAGCGACCATTGACCGTTTACTGTTTGACTCCAACTACGTGATGCCATCGGTTGCTGTAAAACCGCTAGAGGCCACCACTAGACGTACGATTATGGTGGTCGATGACAATGAATCTCTACGCCGATTTACGGCAATGTTATTGGAAAAACAGGGCTTTGATGTTGTGCAAAAAGAAGACGGACAACAAGCCTTAGATGCGCTTGATACCGACGAAATCGACTTGATCCTAATGGATATTGAAATGCCAATCATGGATGGTGTTGAAGCTTCTCGCCGAATTCGCAGTGCCGACAAAGAATACTCTTCGGTGCCGATTATTGCTCACACGGGTGACAGTTCTCCCGTTACCTTGGAAAAAATGGAATCATCAGGCATGTCGGACTTTATTGTTAAACCTGCCGATAAAAACCGACTGTTTGATAAAATTGCTCACTGGATTTAGCGGGTGTAATAGTCTGAAGTTCACGGCCATTGGGTAGACATAGATTCAAGAAAGAGCTCAGCGAATTGCTGGGCTCTTTTTGTATCGCGACATGATAGCGTCCATTCAGTCCTGCCGTTGGTGTTGGTTATAAATATGGTTCGAAAAAGGTTACACGAACTCTAACTCGGGGTGATGGTACGCTTCGTGACAAACCGTGAGCACATGGTCAATGTCTCTTGGCGTCATATCGGCATTCACTGAAAAACGGATGATGTTTTTGTTCTTGCCAGTCGCAGGGCGGCAGAATACCGCACCGAACACATCACGTTCTTCTAAGAAGTCTCGCACACGCTCCGTGTTTCTTTCATTGCCGCACTCTAGCGCTACAATTTGAGACTCACTGCGGATATTAAAGCCAATTCGCTTTAGCCCCGTAGTCAGCGACTTAGCCCGATTGAATAAGGCTTCTCGTTTGTCTTCCGCACCTTTGATCACCTCCAACGTTTTCTCTAAACGAACCACTTCTTGTGGTAACACTGTTGAGCTAAAAATCGCAGGGTACGCCACAAACGGCAAGGTTTTAGACAGTTGTTTAGGGCCAAGGATTGCCCCAGCGCGATAAGCAAAGGTTTTTGCCAAGCTAACGGTGATGAAGTCGACTTGCTTGGTGAGCCCCAATGCTTGCACTAAGCCTGCACCATTCTCTCCATGTGTACCCAGTGAATGGGATTCATCAACGACGACCGCACAATCAAACTCTTGCGCCATTTCGTAGATGTCGCACAGTGGGGCAATGGTGCCTATTGTGCTGTAAACCGAGTCGACAACAATGACACCTGAGCCGTGGCGCTCTAACTGTTTGCGTAGGTGATTCATATTGTTATGCATAAACGGATGGGCAACTGCGCCGGCAGCCCGAATCCCTTCCCATAGCGACATGTGTGCAAGGAAATCAATATACACAGGTGTGCCCGGTGGGCAGATGGTTTGCAATAGCCCAATATTGGCCGCCCAGCCCGATTGAGAAAGCAAACAGCTCTCCATTCCAACATAGTTCGCAAGCTCAGTTTCGAACGCAGGTTTAGACTGCTCATCTTGTAAGAAAATCGCAGACATCACCACGTTGTCATCGTGCTCACAGATCGCCGCTTGATGGGCTTGTTGGATCTGTTTGTTGTGTGACAGCGCTAGGTAATCATTGCTCTGCATCACAACGGCACTGCGCTGGGGGCGTTTACCCAATACCAAATGCTTTTGGCTTTGGTTCTGGGTAATCAGGTCTTGAATATAGAAGTTCAAGCGTTCTTCGATAAAGGAAGGTAGTGGTTTGTTTTTTGTTTTATCACTCATAATAGTTCTCTTCAAATACAGGAAAACGCCAGCGCTGACGGCTGTATATTGACGATAAAAAGTGATGTGTCATTAGCCAAGTTGCATAAATTTGTGGGTGCTTGCAAACTCAGCATTTAAGGGTTTTGAGGCGAGTGGGTTTCCTTACGGTTCGGGGCTTTACCCGAATTAAGATAGGAATAATAGCCTTCTTTTTTATGACAAAAGGCTATTAGAATTCGGCATTCGAAGGCATTTAAAAAAGCGGATTTTGAAAGGCTACGTGCTACGTGCTACGTGCTACGTGCTGTTAGCTGTGAATATGGATAAGCTCGATTAAGGCATCCAATTGCTGCTTGGCTCCACCCTCTAACGAATACCCAATATTGATGCGTAAGCAATTGCTGTAAAGGTCGAGAGTGCTGAACAGGTGTCCAAGCCTAATATCAATGTTCTTCTCGGTAATGCCCTGAGCAAAGGCTGAGTGGGCAGGGCAACGCCGTAGCTCGCAGCTGAGAACTGAGCCTTGTATTCGTTGATAAACCTGCCCGGCAAGCACCATCCCAAACGGTAACTCGGTGACAAACTTTTCGATACTGATCCACACCATAAGACAAAACCGCCTTTGTCGTAGTATTTCGCGGGGAGCGGCGTGTGTGAGGAGTAGGACAGTTCCAGATACACATCATCTTCAATGATCGGCACTCGATAGTGATTCGCTAATTCAGCCAGTTTCTGCTTTTGAGTGGCTGACATGTTGATCCCTTGAGGGTTCATATGAGAGGTACAAAAGATCGCGGCATCGACTTGTTTATTTTTCAAATGCGCTTCCAGTTGTTGCAAGTCGACACCATCATCTAGAGACGGGATCTCGATGATTTTTCGCGACATTTGTCCGAGCAATTCCAGAATACCGTTGAAACATGGCGAGCTAATAGCGATGGTGTCGCCTTCTTTAGTGCAAGATTCAAGTGCGGCCTTAATCGCAGACATACAGCCAGCCGTAATCACCATCTCTTCAGGTGAAAAGTGCACATCGAGCTTGGCAAAATGAGTGGATAATGCCTGTCGTAAAATCGGCTCACCTTGTGTATCTGGGTAATGGTTAAGCCTGTTGCTCATACGCCTAATAGCGCGACGAAAACTTCGTTCCAGTTCAACGATCGACTGCTCATCATTAGTGGTGCTCGAAACCCCTAAAGGCCCATTGATTGAGTTGTGAGTCGATGAGGTTTGCCTAACGCTGGACACCTTACTCTCAAACTGTGCCCACTCTGGGGTTGAGTGAGCAGGTTTATGAGGAGAAACAAAATATCCCGCTTGCGGTCGAGAATGAATCCAACCTTGTGATTCCAGTTTTTGGTAGCAGCTCACCACGGTCGACATGCTGATCGCCTGTTGCTTGGCGCTACTTAGTCAGTTATGGCTTTGTGTTCGGTGTGGGTATCTGGGGTATGGCTTCATGGTCGATCACTGCTGGTTTATCGTCTGGGCTTTCATCGGTCTTGCTTTCAACCAACGTATTAATCGGCATGGCGGTTGGCGTGTGGTTGTTCAAGGAGAGTGCTTCTATTCGTAAATTATTGGGTGCGATGCTAGCTATGTGTGCATTGGCGGTATTGGTATCTGCAGCTACGGGTAATGTCACCGTTAATGGCGTGATCTTGATTATGATTGCGGCGTGCAGTTGGACCTTGATGGGCGTGATTGTTAAGGCATCGAAAACCACTCAAGCTTTTGCGTTCAATGTCTGGGGGATGCTGTTTGCTCCAGTGCCATTAGTGTTATTTGCCGTGATGTTACATGGTGACCAAATTATCTGGCAGGGCATCGAACAATGGGATTGGAACACGACGATTGCGGTGCTGTTTCAGGCTTACCCAACCACGCTATTTGGTTATTGGGTATGGAATAAGCTGCTAATCCAATACCCTTTAAGCACGACCGCGCCGTTAACCTTGTTAGTGCCTATCTTCGCATTGATTAGCGGTTACTTTATGTATGATGAGGTGCTGTCTGTGGCTCAGGTTGTTGCATCAATACTGTTTCTTGTCGGAATTGGTTTGATTGTGAAACCTGCGAATGTAACGAATACCAAAGCGACACAAACACTTGCTGAACAAAAATGATTGAAGAAAGCTGATATTGCATGAGCAGCTTTGAATGACAAATAAGACCTCGCACTTGTGAGGTCTTATTCTATGTCGAAGAAGTGAAGTTATTTAAATAACCAACTTACTAAGCAATCAACTAACCATACACGCAAGTAACTGGCTCTCAAGATCATCGTCTATTTCTAGACCGATCATTTCTATTCTGATTTCGATACACTCATCGAGTTCTGATTCCGTCAAGCCATCCTCTGTTAAGTTGTGACCGAAAACCTCAAAAGAACATAGGCTTTTATAAGTGAATTCGAATTAAATTCTGAAATGATACAAATCTTATATTTAATAACGCTTATTTAGTAACCTTTGTTGAGTCCCATATCAAATCAAGTGGCTGATTTTATTGGGTATCGGAGAAAAGTCTCAAAAATTATTATTTAGTTCGCTAAAGTTTTAAATTCTATTAATGGTTGTTTGTATGGAATATAACTCCATTTCGTTACTGTTGAGTAGATGGTTTTTAGCTATATATGTGAAATTTGAAGCGAGTTATCTTTCTGATTTGAAAGAATAATTAAATAGTTAAGATAAAAAAGTTGGCGAAAATCAGAAGCTTGGCATACACTTTCCTTGTAAATGACCTTATCTCATTGATTGAATAGGGTAAATGCTTTGGCGCTACTGGCGATGGTAGCAATGTTTAACATAGCTTTGAGGAAAGTTTTATGGCACTCACGAAGGCCGATTTGGCTGAGAACCTGTTTGAGACACTCGGATACAGCAAGCGGGATGCCAAGGAAACGGTGGAAGTGTTTTTCGAAGAAGTTCGTAAAGCGCTCGAAAATGGCGAACAGGTAAAACTGTCTGGTTTTGGTAATTTTGATCTTCGCGAGAAAAACGAGCGACCTGGTCGTAACCCGAAAACTGGTGAAGACATTCCAATTTCTGCTCGACGTGTTGTTACTTTTAGACCGGGACAAAAACTAAAGGCCCGTGTCGAAAATATTAAAATCGAGAAGTAGCCAAGCAATAGACCACGCCTAGCGTGGTCTTTTTGTATCTGCATAGAGTTTAAGCTAAACGCATTTCTTTAATTTTTAGTAACCTTTCTCAAACTCCATCTATTTACTGTCCGGTAAGAACTTGCTTTAGATGCGAAAACAGAGGCTAGGCCTCTGACTTTGAATCTTCACTCTAAAGGGCTTGTTGAACCTTACTTGCGATGTCTTCAGACACCCAAGGCTTCCATACCTGTGGTGAGCTTTCTAGAAAGTAATACATGGCTTCTTCGGCGTCGGCTTGGTTGTCTTCCATCCAGGCCAGCAACTCACTCATTTGTTTATTGGTAAAACCACGCTTTTCAAAGTATTGGTAGGCAAGAGGTTCGTTATTAGCAAAGGCTTCTGTGGTGATTGTGTGAACCGGTGCTGGTGGATACATGGTCACTTTAGGAGATTCACAATCAGGTTGTGTCGTACAGTTACGGAATTCCTCAATGTCAGTACCACTTCCGAAATCAACCTTCACCATTTCATACTTACCTAGCACAGGCGTAGGCGACCAGTAATATCCAAACCATGCTTTTTTGCGTTCGTAAGCTTTCGCTATCGTACCTGCTAAAGCGGCGCCTGAGCCGGGATCAACCATTTCAAAATTGTGATCTTCTAACTTAAGCGCATCGAACAGGTGACCGGAGGTAATCTGACAAGTCCAACCCGCAGGGCAGCTATAAAACGCAAACTTCTCATCATCTTCTGGGTGTTCAAACAGCTTTGCGTTTTTAATCACACCTTCAATGGTTGTAAGCTCTGGGTACTGTTCAACAAGGTAGTTTGGTACCCAGAAACCTTCTTCACCGCCGTTGACCAAAGACTTGCCCCCGTAACGTAGACGCTTATCCGCAACACCCTTATCCAACGCTTCTTTGATGCCATTAGTCCAAAGCTCTGGCGCAACATCAGGTTGACCTTTTTCAATCATTGACGTGCCCGTAGGGACGCTATCACCGGGGATTAAGTCCGCTTCACAGCCGTAGCCGTTATTCAAAATGAATTGGTCGACATGAGCAATAGGCTCGCCGAGTTCCAGTTCATGTCTGCAATGGTGATCTTTCCGCATTCGTCAGCACTAGCGTGTACAGAAAACGCAGCAAGTAGCGCGATGGAAAGCATGGATTTGTTATTCTGCATTGACGTAATTCCTTTTCTTGTCAGAAGCTTATTCGCTATAGAAACAGAAATGTTCGACGGAGAAAAGAGACTGAGATCTAAATTTAAACGATCTGATTATTTGGGATAGGAAGTGGAGAGGCTACTCAACAAGTACTAAAAAGGGCTGCGAGTGCAGCCCTTGTGATGTTTATTGGAATAGCCTATCTATGTGTTAAGCCGCTTTAATGTGCGTTGTAATGTACGGTTGCCATGCTTGTTGGTAAAGCTCTAAAGATTGGCGTCGTAGGCTATTGATTTGTGCCGCTTCGATATCGTTGATTGGGCGATGTTCTGCAATTGCGTGACGCTCAATGCCTTGGATAATTTCGTACAGCTCGTGCTCAGGACCACTTTTCACGTCAGCAATCGCTTTTAAGTGAAGTTGAACCTCTGCAATGATGTTGGTTTTAGGCAAACGAACCAACAAGTTAAGGTCACGGTAACCAGAGTCAGCCGGCGATTTAAACTTGTTTTTCAGCTTAACAACGTCTGCTTCACGGCTTAGCGCTTCGTAAACTTCAACCAAGCTCTCTACATCGTTCGCGATGATAGTTGCACGGGCTAAGTCGGTAATTTTTGTCACATCACCATCAAGCTCAAGGGCGATTTTTTCTTCTGCGCGAGCTTGAGATTTAACGCCAGCAAATAGCGCTTCAGAATTGGTGAGTAGGGCAGTACTTTTACAGATAGTTTCTAGTTCAGCTTGGCCTTGATGCGCTTTGCTGTACAAAATATCGAAGTCGGTGTAAGGCTGAGTCGGGCGTGAGTCGAAGGCTTTGATGCCGTAAAGGCCGCTCAAACTATGACGGAATACGTTTGAAGATACTTGGTTTTGCGCAGGAGTGCGCGTTTGATCTGTTGAACTTGTTGAAACAGGTGCTGCTGCGAATGCAGGCGCTCGGCTCAATACCAAAAGCATTAGGGCCGTCGTACGGAGAAATACACTCATTCAAACTCCAAAATACAAGGTTACAAAAAACGGGTAGTCAAAAGGGGTAACCAGTAACGCACAAGAGTAAAAACAGCTTAACTAATTTCACTACATATTAAATGAGGCTAGCTAAGACAGAAACCAATTCTAACGTTTAATATTGCTTTAAAATGTGAAGATATAGCCAAATAACCCAACCGTTAGTTCCGCAATTATCAGAACTTTGAACTTAGCCAGTTTCTGATTTTATCGAAATCAATTTAGTACTTTAAACCAAGCTAAGGTTGCTCTTACCTCTCTATACTGTACCCTTGCATTATGACTGTTTAACATGAACGAAAGATGAATAATCCTGAATTTTGGCACAATAAATGGGCAGCCAACCAAATTGGTTTCCACCTCGAAGATGTAAACCCACTTCTGATTAAATTTTGGGAAAATACTGAGCCTAGCTACGAGAAGAGTGTGTTTGTTCCACTTTGTGGCAAAAGTGAAGATCTGATTTGGCTAGCTTCAAAGCATGAAGATGTTCAAGGTGTCGAGTTAAGCCAGATTGCGGTTCGCGCATTTTTTGCAGAGCACCTTTATACCCCGACTGTGACTCAAATTAGCGGTCAGCACGAGCTCTACCAATTCGATGAACTGAACATCTACACGGGCGATTACTTTTCAGCGCCAATCCAACCTGTCGATACCATTTATGATCGCGCGTCTTTAGTCGCATTGCCTGAAGAGATGCGAGTGCAGTACGTAGAGCGCTTAAAACAACTGCTGAAACCGGGCGGTAAGATCCTTCTGGTGACTCTGGATTATGATCAAAGCGAGATGGCGGGGCCTCCGTTTAGCGTACCTAAACTAGAGATCGATCAGTTGTTCTCAGGATACAAAATCACATTGTTGAATCAAGATATAGCGAACGATGAACATCCGAAGATTGCTAAGAAAGGTTTGTCTCGCTTCTGTGAAGAAGTGTATTTGATTGAGTCAGACGCTTAAGTTCAGTCTGCTTAGTTAAGCCAACAGATAACACCAACAAAAAGACGGGCTCGATAGCCCGTCTTTTTTATTGTTCAGATTTGAACTCGTGATTGTTCAGAATTGAATAGCAGGTTAGTAAATCACTTTTACTTTTGACGCGCTCTCAATTGCATCTTCAATCGCTGTCTCAGTGCTGTTGCGACGAGTAAGCGCCACACCAAGACGACGGCGACCATCGATATCAGGCTTACCAAACAAGCGAACTTGCGTTTGTGGTGCGTCTAGCGCTTCTGCAAGGCCTTCAAAGCGGATATTCGTTGATGTGCCTTGACCAAGGATTACGGCAGAGGCACAAGGGCCATACTGAGTAATTGATTTGATCGGCATACCTGTAAATGCGCGTACGTGTAGTGCAAATTCCGATGAGTCTTGAGACATCAGAGTAACCAAGCCAGTATCATGTGGGCGAGGGGAGACTTCATTGAAGATCACGTGGTCGCCTTTAACGAACAGTTCAACACCAAAGATGCCGTGACCGCCTAATGCGTTAACCACTTGCTCTGCCGTGTATTGCGCCGCTTTAAGTGCGTTGTCAGACATGACCTGTGGCTGCCATGATTCACGGTAATCACCGTCTTCTTGACGGTGACCGATAGGTGCACAGAAGTGAACACCGTCGACTGCGCGAACGGTAAGTAGCGTAATTTCGTAATCGAAGTCGATGAAGCCTTCAACGATTACACGACCCGCGCCAGTACGACCGCCTTCTTGTGCGTAGTCCCAAGACTTCTGAATGTCTTCCTCTGTTTTGATAACGCTTTGGCCTTTACCTGAAGAGCTCATTACTGGCTTAACAACGCAAGGCATGCCCACGAATTCAACAGCGGAAGCGAAGTCTTCAAAGGTGTCTGCAAAGCGGTAAGGTGAAGTGCTCAGTTTGAGTTCTTCTGCGGCTAGACGACGGATACCTTCGCGGTTCATCGTTAGCTTGGTCGCATTCGCAGTTGGAACGACATTTAAGCCTTGCGCTTCTAGCTCTACCAACTTGCTGGTGGCAATAGCTTCAATTTCAGGAACCACATAATCTGGCTTTTCTAGTTCAATGATCGCTTGAAGTGCATCGCCGTCTAACATGTCTAATACATGGCTACGATGCGCAACTTGCATCGCTGGTGCGTCTGCATAACGGTCACAAGCAATAACTTCCAAACCTAAACGTTGGCACTCGATAGCAACTTCTTTGCCGAGTTCACCTGAACCTAATAGAAGTACACGAGTAGCATTTTCACGAGTAGCAGTACCAAACATAGAAATTCCTTCCGATCTTTTGAGCGATTGATTGAAAACGGGGTGATCATACTTATTTCAATGATAAAAGCAAACGTTTGCGCAAGTTGTTGCGTTAATTACAGGTATAAAAAAAGCAGCCCCGTTAAATAGGGCTGCTTATTTAAATTTTTGTTAATTATATGTACTTAGATTGCTAAGTAAGTCACTGGAATGTCGGGATTAATCGCTTCTAATGTAGATTGCGTATCCGCTAGGTGACTGATGCTACCTTCTGCGATTTCAACCAAAGCAGCACTTTCAATTTGTTCGAAATCGAAGCCAGCCAGTTTAAGTTGAATTAACGCGACTTGAAGGGGTGGTAGGCTCGGGTTGAACGCCGCATTTTCTGCGTAAGCACCCGTAAAAATTTCACCTGACGTCAGTTGTAGTGAAACACCACTTAGGTTTTTGGTGTAAGGAGCATGGCTGCGGTTTAGTGCTGCTAGCGCTTCTACAACAATAGGCGTTGTTTCTTCGGTCGTGTACTTATGATCAAGCTTTGTCATTAGGCCAGTTGTCACACCTAAATCAGCAGGGCCGAACGAGTCTGGTAGGTACTCTTGCAGAGACATTTCATCACGTTGTGGCAGCTGAACTTTAAGTTCTTTTGCTGTTGTCAGTTCGTTCATGAATTGACGACAGTGACCACAAGGACTGAAGTTGATGGTGATATCTGAGATACCTAGTTCGCCTTTCATCCAAGCGTGGCTGATTGCAGATTGCTCAGCGTGAACGGTTTGACCAAGTTGAGCACCAGCGATTTCAAGGTTTGCACCAAAATACAGAGTACCAGACAAACCACGCACGATTGCACCAACATAAAAGTCAGATAACGGAGCGTAAGAATACGCTGCGGCAAAAGGAAGTAGCGCAATACGTAGTTCGTCATCCGCTAGACCACTTGCTTGCAGTAGGCTAGCAAATTGTTCTGGAGACAATGTCGCGTCAAAGTTGTCTGCTAATACGATGTCACTCAAAAGCGCTTTCATTGATGATGGAGCACTTTCCAGCGCCAGGGTAATACGACTGTTCATGTTGAATCCTTAATTGACCTTAGGCTTTAAGTTTATGCATTGCTCAGGAATTTTCTGTGATAAAAATCACTATTGAATTGTTGTTGTTACATTGGTTTGCATAATTAGAGTGAGGTCACACTTGAAATCGATTACAAGAGCCATTTATACAGCTGATATCGCACTTATTGCTCGTAAAAGACCGTGACTTGACTGCTATTGCTAAATAAATGCGAATAAAAAGCCCAAACAGACACTGTAATAAACAGCATTCTGGTTGGGCTGAATCGCGTAGTGATCGTTTAGGTTAAGAGTAGAACCAAACCACGAGCGAAAATATACTCGGTGCGATGATTGAGGTAATGACGCCACAAAGCACAAGAGCCAAAGAACTGAATGCTGCATCTTCCTGATTCTTTTCCGCACAAGTCGCGGTGCCTAAAGCGTGAGACACGGTACCCATGGTTAAACCACGGGCGATCGGGCTCTTAATACCAATGAGGTTGTAGATTGGGTAAGCAAAAATTGCCCCAAATAGACCCACAATCAATACCAGTATTGCCGCAATCGCTGCTTCACCACCTAAATGGCTCGATACTTCCATTGCAATTGGCGTGGTGACTGATTTGCCTAACAAGCTCGCAATCAAAGTTAAGTCCGCTTTAAATGCTACTGCGATCACTGCCGTTGTTGTCATCGACATCACACTGCCTAGCGTGCACGCAAAGGTAATGATGCGCCAGTTGGCTCTGATTTGAGGTAGCTGCTCATAAAGTGGGTAAGCAAGTGCAACAACCGCAGGCTGCAGCATGTAGGTAATCCAAGTGTTGTCAGCATAGTAAGTCTCAAACGGTACTCTAAAGAACGTGAGAATCGGAATGATGATACCAATGCTGATAAGCAGGGGGTTACACAGCGGCGAGTTTACTTTTTGACTTACCCAGCGAGCAAATAGGAATACCACGATGGTGAGTAGAATCCACATGATCAGTTACCTCTCGAAAGCAAGCGGTCTAAGAACCATGATAAGGATACTAACACCAATAATGTGCCACCAACGGCGCTCGCCATAATTGGCAATGCGTTCGCGATGAGCATGTCGAAATGATCCATCAACCCAACACTGATCGGAACAAACAGTAAGATCATTAGGCGGATAATCAAGCTTGCACCGGGTTGTACCCAGTGCGAAGGAACAATACCAATCACCATGGCGGCAAACAGAATCAACATGCCAAAAATACTGCCAGGGATTGAGGTATCCAAAAAGTGCTGTAACGCGTTACCTGCTGTAAGTGCACCTATGATTAAGGTGAAGGAGATTAAGCAGTAAACCAGTTGGATCAATCTTTCTTTCAAAGTGTTACGTCTCTTGATAATGGAATTAGCTAGCTAACTTTTCTACGTACTGATAAACCGCCTTCAAGATAGCCATTTTCTTCTCGTCGCTTTCATGTTCGTGCGCGAGGTTTTCAAGGTTGAGCATGTACTCTTCTAAACGGCACTCATAAAACTCACGACAATGGTTCGCCCATTTCAATTGCTCAGCTTCGTCGAGCGTCCATGGGAAGTTACGCGCACGGTAACGGAACAGTAACGGTTTAATTCGTTCGTCACTGAAGGTGATATCCAAAGCCGCCAAGTTGTTCGGGTCAGTTTCGCGAATGATGTTCATCGCTGTTTTATCAGCAGGTGAAAAGAAACCGTCGTAAAGGTGTGTATCAACATCATCACTCTTTTCGTACTCGCGCTCTTGTGAATACAGGCCGATCAGTTTTTCGCGGATCTCTGGGTGTTCGCGCAGCAGTGCCAAGTTTTTCAGGCATTGTTGGCGATCGATACCGATGGTTTCAGCATTTTCAGCCGTTAGCGTTTTGGCTGGAGCAAGAATAGGGCACTTGTTTAGCTGAACCAATTTGATGGGTACGGGTAGTTCGTCTTCACCCAGTTCACTGCGTTTGGTATAGAGCCTTTCTCTGAGTTCATCAGCGTCCAGTTCTAACAGTGGGCTTGGATCTTTGGCTAAATCAACCACGATAACCGCATTTTGATTGGTTGGGTGCCAAGCCATAGGCACAATCCAGCTGGTGTAGTTGCAGTCACGGCCAAACATGCCTGAAACGTGCATTAATGGTGTCATGTTTACGATATCAACCAGATCATTCAGCTTACGCTTATGACGCATGTTGTAAAGGTAATCGAACATCTTAGGTTGCGCAGCTTTCAGCTTCTTCGCTAACTCGATGGTCGCAATAACATCGGCCATCGCATCGTGCGCGTTCTCATGTTCAATGCCGTTTGCCACAGATAGGTGTTCCAGTTTGAAGCTTGGATAACCTTCTTCGTTCTCTGGCCAAACAATGCCTTCAGGGCGCAGTGCGTGAACAGCTCGCATTACATCTAATAAATCCCAACGCGAGTTGCCGTTCTGCCAGCTCCACGCATATGGGTCGATGAAGTTTCGGTAACAGGTGTAACGCGTTACTTCATCATCGAATCGAATACTGTTGTAACCAAGGCTTGTGGTGTTAGGTTTCGCTAACTCAGCATGGATCTTAGCGATAAACTCAGGTTCAGGAAGACCTTGTGAAGCCGCTTTCTGTGGTGTGATACGGGTGATCAACGCAGCTTCAGGCGCAGGGAGGTAATCAGCGGGAGGTTGGCAATAGATAACCAGAGGCTCTCCAATAACATTGAAATCTTGGTCGGTACGAACACCTGCAAATTGACTCGGACGGTCTTTTGCTGGGCTAACGCCCCAAGTTTCGTAATCGAAAAAGAAGTAGGTCGGCTGATTATCTGAACTCATTGAATTTCCTGAACAGCAAGCGCGGAACGTTTACTGTGGCTGAAGGTTAGTTTTGTTCAGTATCTGATAGTATGCGGTACGCGTGCAACCCAGATCACAAATAAATTGCCGGAAAACGGTGCTTTACTATTCAATCGAGTCAGTGGGGAAGGTTTTGAAACCAATTGAGGCGGTTTCTTAGTTAATACAATCTGTCTATCGTCCGTTTAATCCGATGGAGGCGAGAGTATCAACTGGACTTTCTGTTTCATGGTCAACTCTCGGTTCTTCAGATCTTTGAATATGGCCTTCCATTCTTGAAAGGTGACCACTATCGGATTAAAACTGTTCACGGGTTTGGTGACGCCATAACGTACAGTTTCAACTTCAGGTTCGAATGTACCAAATAACTTATCCCAGATAATAAGAACGCCGGCGTAGTTCTTATCAATGTATTGCGGGTTTTTGCCGTGATGTACTCGATGATGCGAAGGGGTATTAAAGATGTATTCAAGTGGCCCCAAGCTTCGTATCCATTGTGTATGGACGAAGAACTGCAAACCTAGATTGAGAAGCACCACAAAGATGACCCACTTAGGGGCAAAACCTATGATGACCAACGGTATCCAGAAAAGCCACATCCCAGCAAGTGGATACATTAAGCTTTGACGGAAAGCCGTACTGAAGTTCATGCTTTCTGAACTGTGGTGTGCCACGTGTGCTGCCCACATCCAGCGAACACGATGGCTTGCTCTGTGGAACCAGTAATAGCAAAAGTCTTGCAACACCATCAATACAACAAAACTCAGCACGCCCATTTCAATGTCCATTAAGCGCCAACCAAACATCCAGAGATACAGCTGCACGACCAATAACCCGGTGAGCAAATCGGAGAGTTGATGCATTCCCGCCAGCGTGAAATTACACATCACTTCTGAAAGCTTATAGCTGGAGTTATCAGGCAGTCGACCTTGCTTCTGACCGATAAAATACTCAGCCAACATGCACACCACGAACAAGGGCGCTAATACCAGCAGTAGCCATTCTGGGTAATTGATTAATGCGTCGATATTCATGTTTTATCCTTGTTGAGACGCCATACGCGTTCTTAGTATCAAGTTTACTTAGACTTGCTCGCCTGAAATTCAGTTAGCAAAATTTCGCTACCAGCGAGCAAAGTGATCTTCTGTTAGGCCAAGAACACCATCGAGTTGATGTGTCACTCCATTGTTGTCTTCAATCGAGCCAGAAAAGTGACCAATGAACTGACGAAAGTTACTTTTTAACAGCCATAAATTGAGCTTTTCGCTGCGATTATTTAAGGGCGTAAAGGTCAGGTTTATACGTCCATCTTGTGATGTTATCTGCCAAGGTAAATTGGTGTCTTGGCGACTAAACGCAAACTGTACCGGGTTAAGTAAGTGCCGAGTTCCATTGATCCATAAAACGTTCTCGCAGCCTCCGGTTTCATTGACGCCTGCTGCGAGGTTCAAGCCAATATCTGTCCCATTGGATTGCGTGTTGATGCTTGCCCAGCGCCAACTGGTTTCACGTCTCATGTAACCCGCTGAAAAGTCATAACCGGCACGAGCTTGTTCGAGAACGAGTGATTCTCCCTTGATTTGGATTTCACCGCTGATGCGCAAAGCATTGTGCTTTTGGGTGTAAGTCCAACCTGAATAACCCGTTGGGCTGCACATCGCCATGGGCAAGCTGTCGGTTTCAGGCTCTAAAGAAATATCGGCCTTGATGAATTTCGTATTCAAGCGAACTCGCCATTGTCCGCCCTCGATATAGAAAGCAATGCTTTGATCTGCAATGCTTGTCTTTCCTTCAAATGGTGAAGGCGTTACATGCTTATCAAACCCTAATGGCCTCAACCAAGATGACTCTTGCAGATGGTTGTTTTCTATGTCGTACAGATAACAAAATGCCGAGCCTAAGTAGCGAATATCCGCGATAGCGACGCCGATAATGTGTGTGTCGGTGACGATGCTGACAAACTGGAATTGCTTATAGTGGAAGTGCTTCTGCCAAGGGTTTGCTTTTGAATCCATCGAGTTTCGGTAGTCAAAGTTCTCGATGTTTAGGTGTTTAAGGATGCCATCGAAATGCCCAATGATCGGCTGACCATTAGAATTAATCAAACTGTGTGGGGCTGGGTTGGTTTTTATCATTGCGATGGTTCACATTATTTTAACAACTAAAGCCATTGTGCGATGAGTAGCGTAGAATTGGGAGGTCATATTCGGACAAGAGCGCGTTACCAATCACGATTTTGTCAGCATGTGTTGTTAAGGCTGAGTAGTCATGTTGATGGGAATGGGCTCGATATAAGGAGAGACGATTGGAGATTATCGCGGAGTATAAGCCAACCGGACATCGGCATCAGTTGGGCACATTAGATATCGCGCTGCTGTTGAATACGCTAGAGCAACGAGGTATCGATATTGAAAGGCTACTCAATGATGTGGGTTTGCCGAACATGGATTGGCGAGATCCGAATGGAAAACTGACTTACGCTGATAAACTAGCGTTATTTAGCGTGGCGAATCAGAGCTTTCCTCACGATGGCTTAGGGCTTTGGCTGGGGGAACACGCTAGCTTGAGCCACTTTGGTGTGTTGGGTTATGCGCTATCGACCAGTCAAAATGTCGGGGAGGCCATCAAGTCGGGCTTTAAATATCTGCGCCTGAACGGTCCTATTTTCTCGGTTAAATTGTTTCTAGATTCCGAGCACGCAGTGATTCAGATTGAGAACACCTTGGAAGTGGGCGATCTGCTCCCTTTCTGCAGTGAGTATTTCTTAAGTTCCATCGTCTCTTTGTTCAAAGAACTGACTGGTCATGAGTTGGATATTCACACTTTGGCTTTGCCTTATGCTCGTCCCAATTACGCTAAGCTCTATGACGACCGTTTCCAGTGCCCTGTAGTTTTTGAGCAGAGCCATTGTGAATTGCGTTTTGATGCCTCGGTTTTATCACAGACCTTATTGACTCATGATGCCGCGACACTGAAGCGCTATCTTGCGTCTTGCCAGTCGATAGTCGAAACGTTGGACTCTGAGCATCTGCTGACTAATCAGATCAAAACGATCGTTTATCAAACCGCAGGTAGTTTCCCGACTATAGAACAACTCGCGGATGAGTTTGGTTGTAGCTCTCGTACACTCAGGCGAGAGCTAGTGACCCATGAATCCAGTTTCCAAATATTGCTTACCGAAGTTCGAGTGGAGCTGGCCAAAGAGCTATTACTCGGCACAACCATGAGCATTGATGACATCGGTGAAAGGCTCGGTTATAGCGACCCTGCAAATTTCAGAAGGGCGTTTAAAGGTTGGCTCAATAAAACGCCCGCTCAGTTTCGTGATGGTTTAAGTTAAGGCGTTACTTGCTAAAGAACTGCTCCCTGAAATCGGTGACTTGCTGTTGATAATAACTGTCCCAATCTTGTTGAGTCCAAGTGGCATAACTTGATGATCGCTGAGAGTCTAAGGTCGCTTTGAGCTGATCCAGTTGCTCGTGATAACTCATCACGGTTTGTTGCTGTTGTGCGACTTGTTGTTCTCGCGCGGCAATGTTGCTGGCCTGCGCTTCATCTAAGTAGGCATCTTGAAGGTCGGCTTTGACTGATGCTACTTCAGCAGGGCTATAGCTGCTGGGTATCAAAGATACTGCCAGTTCATATTTTTGAAGCTGTGTTTCGGCGTTTAACGTGCCCGTATTGTTTTGCCATTCACTAAGCAAATCTTGATAGTTGGCCAAAAACTGGCTCGCTTCGTTCTTTTCAAGGGTGTTAGCGTCAAGCGTAAAATCCAGATGAGCAAACTGGTCAGCGAATAGCTGGTGGGCCAACTCTCCCCATACTTGTTGTGCAGATTGCTTGAATAAGGCAACACGATCTTCAAGAGTCTCTATGGATTCAAGTGGGATAGTGCTTTGTGTTAATTGCCAGTCAGCCGATAGCTGCGGATAGTCGCTCAGTAACTCGAACCATATGCCCGGCAATTCTGATTTCAATCGTGCGAGTTGCTCTGCGCAGTCATCGCGTTGTTGGCAAAGCTTCCAGAACCCATCGAGATCATCGAACAAAGCCTTGCCTTCAAGCTCACTCAAGTTTTCAGCAAGAATTTTACCGTCCAGTGCTCCGGCTTGGGCTTGATTGCTGTGCGATGCGGAGTTTTCCGAACTAGCGGTTGCAGTAGGCGTGGAATTATCGTCATTAGTTGTCGTAGAAACACGCGGCTTAGGTTCTGTGTGTTGAGCAGAAGATAGCGCTGTTTCGTTCGTTTTTGATGACCACGAATAGCCAATAATGCTAGCCGTTAAGACGAGCATTAGGATTAATATAACTCGATGCATTATTGGTTCACCGAGTTACTTGATCACGGCGCTAACAGGGAAGTGGTCTGAAAGGTTGTAGTGCTTCCATAACTCACTGCTTGTTGATCTTGGGACATCCACACGATTGTCGTTATGAGCTTTGGCGGCATATTCCGAGCTCACTACCACATAATCGAGATACTCAACGTTTTCACCACCCGACATAGGTTCACCCGCAAAGTTGTTGATGCGTGGGTCAAAGGTAGAAGCGGTGTAACCTGAGTAGGTTGGTTCGTCAGCTTGCAGGTTAGCGAACATCTGTTGGTAGTCGTCTGGGAACTTGAGCTTGTTCACGTTGAAGTCACCGCTGTAAACCACAGTTTCTGATGCCGGGATATTCAGAGACTGCGCCAGTGCACGCATCTGCTTGAATTGACGTTGTCGGTAATCACGAGCGGTGTCCGTATCGAATGATGCCGTGTGGGTACCGAAAACATGGTAAGCCTGACCATTCTTGATCACTTCCGCGTAGTTAACACCTTTATCAGCAAAGCAATCTGTGCCCGTGCAATCAGGGAAAACATACTGCGCTTCATTAACGATAGGATAGCGGCTGACAATGATCACACCACCGTCGTATATGTTAATCCCATCTTTATCGAGCATTTTAGTTTGATAAGGATACTCTTTCGCAAGCTCACGCAAGAACTCATCTCTGCCGTTAGCAAACACCTCTTGAAGCGCCAACACGTCATAGCCCTTTACATATTGAGGGAGTAGGTCATAGCGGTCACCAATATGTGAAGCGATGGCAGGCAGCGCCCAGATGTTGTAAGTCATGACCTTGAGTGTATTGGCATCCGGCTCTGGTTGCTCATCCACTTTTGGTGGGGTGATGGTGTAATAAATATCATCATAGCGCGCTGTAGAATCGGCTTTGAGGGCTAGCTCTGCATTGACCCCGAACGCATCGGTTGTGCTGCGATGAATATTACGATCGTCATACAATGTTAGGTTGACGTCTGCGGCACTCAAACCATGTTGCAGTGTCGAGTTATACCAATGTCCCTTCATGGTTTGGTTGAGCGTGACACTTTCGCCCACAGCGTTTGATACCACAGTGTCAAACTCATAGGTCTTCCCAGATTTCACACCAGTCCAGCGGTTGAAACTTATCAGCTTCTTCGTCTCCCAAGGACCAATCTGTTCAACATGCTGTTGCCACTCATCACCGAGTTGAAGCAGGTCGGTACCAGTGTGGTTGGCTTGAATGGTCATCACTTGATTGGTGTTATTGGTGAGATACACGTCGGTGTCTGCGATCGCAGAGGTCGAAGCGATTGATGTGGATGCCACAAGTGCAGCTAACCAAGTCCATTGAGTTTTCATCGTTTACGTTATCCTTATTGATTGATGTCTAGAATAACGTAGTCAAGAGTTATGACATTGGAGTTATAACTCTATGGCATTTATTCAAATATGAGATATATGCCAAGGTTTTATAAAATTGATTAACCATTGAAAATTAACATATTGTCTTATCGGAATGATAAGTGGTACGCGCGCGAATAATAGGGTCAGTTAATGCTTTCGAGTCGGTGGAACAGCCAATATTGGCGTGCTTAAGTGAAAACTGTGTGTCGCGGTAAAGTGGAGGTTGTGAGCAACAAGAAGGGAATATGGACACAGCTTAGAGCTATCAGCATAAATTTTGCGATTGTTCTGTAATTTACTCTTGTTCAGTAAACAGAAACCTCAAAAACAGGTATGATAGTGCCGTTTTTAATCCTGAACTGGGAAAGTCATGGCAAAGTTAACACTCCAAGAGCAGATGCTTAAAGCTGGCTTGGTAAATGAGAAAAAATTAAAGAAGGCGAAGAAAGGCTCTAAAAAGTCTCGCGTTCAGTCTCGTGAAGCAAAAGCGGCAGCTGAAGAAATTAAACTGGCGCAGCAAGCGAAAGACAAAGAGCTAAACCAACAGTTGAAAGAACAACAGTTGAGCAAAGAAATTAAAGCTCAAGTGAAGCAACTGATTGAGATGAACAAGATCGAACAGAAGAACGGTGAGATCAAATACAACTTCACCGACGGTACGCTAGTTAAATATCTTTACGTAGAAGAGCTGACTCAAAAGCAACTAAGTAAAGGCATTCTAAGTATTGCTCGTCAAGGCGAGAGCTATGTTGTTATTCCAACAGCAGTAGCGAACAAGATCGCGATGCGTGACGAAGAATCTATCGTTGATACTCAAGCTTCAAGCTCTGATGAAGTAGACGAAGATGACCCGTACAAAGACTTCGTGATCCCAGATGATCTAATGTGGTAATCCGTTTTACCTAGCTCCATTCTAATGGTTAGCTAAGTTTACAGGATCTAAGAATGCAGCGAACAATCACTCGATTGGCGCTGCATTTTTTTTGGCGCAAAATGACTTCGACAAATCTTTAATTACGCTTAGTGTTCTGACATGCCGTAAACAAGGCTATCATTGGCACTTGCATGATCGATAAAATCGGTATTAGCGCGCTGTTCGTGTTGGTCATAGCCATCGAAGTAACAGTCGCCAATTTCATTGCGCGGGCAAACGTGAATGTGGTCTTTGATGACCAGTTCGGTAGAGCAGCATGGGCAGTGTTTTACATGTCCAGTGAGTACCGTAGATCGATTTGGTTTCATACATCCTCCTGATAGGCACTGTAATCTGATTGCCTATTTGCACCCTAAGTTACGCAAATTAGTGTGTCGTTATGATTTCATTTTTAAGTCAATGAAAAACGATTCAGAAGTGAATACTTAGCGGCTAATACAGATGTATGACTGAGAGAATGTAAGACGAATCAAGCCCAGAGCAGACGCAATGGGCTTGGAATAACAGCTGAAACTTTCTATGGGCTTATGGCTGCATTGGGGTAAGCGTTAGCTGAGCGCTGTTATAACCCAGTTGCGCTAGGGCTGCAGGGTCGAAGTCAGTCAGAACCTTGATGTCACCAGCGTAGTAGGGTGTGTAATCGCCTGAAGGTGTCATGGCGTTAAATGAATCAATAGAGTGCTCGGTACCAATATCGATCATTCCAGAATATTGTGACTCCGCACTAAACTGGCCTGAAACATAGGTGTAGAAAGGACGGACACTGGCACCTGCGGCGTACTGCATGCTACTTAAACCATTGGTGTTGATTGCCCAGCTCCAATCCCACCATTTCATCTCTCCAGGAATATAACGGTGATCCCATTGGTAGCGGATATTGGCTTGATCTTCGCTAGTGGTTCCCATGGTAAAGGTGTGAGAGACCGTCGGGCGGTTTGTTGGGTGTGAGCTTAGCGCATTGCCGCTATAACGAAGGAAACCTGTGAAGTTCACGTCGTAACTCATGCTGGTTTTGATACGGTATGGGTAAGTGATGGTAGAGCGTAAGAACTCTACTTGAAAAGGAAGTACTGAGTGAGCAGGCACGGTGATGATGGCTTCCAGTTCTGTTGGTTCAAAACGAGCACCATTGTTGGTATCGGAGAAACGTTGGCCATCTTCTAGCGCTACTCTTACTTCTGTCTTTCCAACTTGTGGCCAATGAAAGGTTTCATCAATGACGACTGAATCAGCAAGGTCGAAGCGTTGGGTTTTACTCCATTGTGTGGATTGCTCAAAATGAAGGTCAACGACGATTTGTTTAGACTGATCGTCGTCATTGATTGCATAAGCCGAGACGGTTTCAATCAGTTCTTGGTCGGTCTCTGTCATAGAACCGTGTAAAAACGATGTGTTATCGAGCGTGTAAGCGAAGTTATCAACAGTGATGCTTGTCTTCTCATCACAGCGATCACCGGCACAGCTTCCATCGTTATTGCCTTTAATCTCCCAACCATTGTTAAGCGGTTTTATTGCCATGTCTTGGCCGACGTAACGCGCGCTATCGCCTCCAACCCAAGCGTAACCGAGGTTATGGGCCAAGTAACTCAGTGGCCTGATAAAGTTCGTGTTGTCGCTGACTAAGGCGCGTTGAATATCAAGGTTATTGTTCGTTTCGATAGCTTGCGCTTCGTAGTAAGGCAGGCCTGCGTCTGGGGTATTGGGGTAGCACCAAGTATTGTCACTTGGTTGTCCTTGTTTGATGAGCCCGTGGTAGCCAGACCCCATGATCACCCAGTCATTTTTAAGGCCAGCAATGTCCCACACATTCATGCGAGATAGTAGGGCGGTTTTGTGTTCTTGAGCTTCTGTATTACTGAGCGGACGATAATCGGAACGGCAGATATCTTCATCGAGGTTATCCAATACGATTTGGTCTGAATATATCTTGGCATGAGTGGCAAAAGAGATGAAACAGAGGGCAGAGCTAAATAGAACGGTTTTACTGACGTTAAGCATGAATAAGTTCCTAAATGCCATTATTTGGCTATTTTTATTAGAATCGAGTTATTAGATTTTATTGATATTATTTAAAGCCGAGGGGCTCTAGCGGGGTGTACTTTGTCATATAAAACAATGCCAAAAATACTGAAATGAATTGAAAATAAATACTTATAGATATCAGGAGGTTGTACTGATCAACTTGTTGTTTGATAAAGACTTATCTTGATGACTTCAATTAGTTTCAACAATCCAATCTATGGGTGATTAATTGTTGAACGTTTCTGTTTTTGAAGCCTCGTTATTTGGTATGTTGGCTTGGAAAATTTAGGCCAGCAAGATGGATTAGATAGGTTTATTGTTTAAAGGAGGGGGAAGTACTGAGTAAGCCAAATAAGGAGGGATGTTGTGATAAGCAAGATCGAAAAATGCAGCCAACAACCGTTCGATTGCTGCTGCGTTTTTTATTGTTCGAGTTAACTTAATTGGAAGAGATTAAGCATCACCTGGTTTTTCGCGTTTGCTGTTCCAACCCATAAAGTTGTAAATGTTGTAACGAGCAAAGCCAATCTGTTCATGCAAAGCAAAATCTGTGACCGCAAAGTTGTACCACAATGGCAACCATGAAATTTGAGCAGCCATATAGTCGGCTCTCACTGGAATAACATTCAAGCCGAAGTGGTTGAAGTAGAGCTCGCTACGACGAATATGTAGACCAGATGAAACCAACACAATGTTGTCGAATTTATGATGCTTCATTAGGTCACTAGTGAGCTGAGCGTTCTTCCAAGTGTTGACGCTATTTGGCTCTTGAATGATGTCACCCATCGGAACGCCAAGTCTCAGCAATTGTTGCTGATAAACTTCTGCTTCGGCAACACCGTTATTTTGTGCATCGCCACCACTGATGATCACTTTGCATGTGGTTTGGGTTTTGGCGCAATCTTTATATTGGCTGGCGGTTTCACTGATTCGGCCAAAAGAGAAAAAGGCTGGCTCGAACTCTTGCGTGCTTTTAATTAACTGCGTTCCCGCACCCAGAAGAACAATGGCGTTATTGTCAGACCATTGGATATCAGGCTTATTTTCGTAATCGGCTTGCAGATCGTTCAGTAAATAACGAGGAATTAAACCTGAACCAATCAGCACAAATGACGATATAAGAACAAGAGATAAAAACAGAGAGGTTTTTCGCCACTGAAGTAAACGTGTAAAGCCTACGAATAGCAGAAGAAGTAATAATATAATAAAGCTCATGAGGATCCTGTTATCGAACTGGTGCCAAGATGATGTGACATACTGAAGCGGTGCATCATATATCAGTTATGTTAATCATTCATAGGTAACTCATTGTATTATTGAACAAATGCACGATTTCTTTCTATCAAGAACAATCATCGATGAGAGCATTCGAAAAATCGCTTTATTATTGTTCGATAATCCCATTTTAAATATAGGCATATAAATCAAGAGGGTTATTTAAACCTTATTTCGTGTTATTTGATTTATCTGTTCATCGGTTTCCGTTTCTTCAACTCGTTAACTCAGCTTTCATATTCTTAAACTACCAAATCTTCAAGCTCTTAAATGATCGAGCTCTCCAGTTTTCAAGATCTTAAACTATCAAGCTCTCAAGTTTTCAAGTTTTCAAAGTAATGCTGAACAAATTTAACGAACACTTGGTGTTTCTTTGCCGGATAAATAACTTGCGGATAGAAAAGGTAAATACTGTTGCCTTGTTGCAGACATTCATCAGGCAGCACTCGCTCTAATTCTCCCAGTTCGACCTCTTTCGCAACGTAGTAACTTGCAATACGGATGATGCCACTGCCTGCCATAGCTTGTTGCTTAAGCAGGTGGTTGTCATTACTTGAAAGCCAGCCGGACACATCAATATTTACCGATTTTAAAGGCCACTCGGTTTGGTGCAGAGTTGCTAAGCATTGATGATCACTTAAGTCACTCACATTGGTAGGGCGACCAAATTGGTTAAGATAACCGGGAGTCGCGACTAAATCATGTTGATAGCTAATCAAGTGTTTCGCCACCATGTTGTCAGGTGGCGTATTGGTGGCACGAAACGCGATATCGATATCATCTTGATTGAGATTAAAGTTGGTGTAGCTACTGTTTATCTCGAAACGAATCTCAGGGTATTGCTGCCTTAACTGTTGGCAGATATCGAATAGATATACCTCAGTAAACATCTTTGGCGCAGTGAGGCGTAATAGGCCTTTGACGATGTCGTGTTGCTCAGAAACACTGCGTTCAAGCTGTAAGACTTGCGAGCGAATCGTTAAGCCTTGTTGTAACGCGCGTTCGCCTTCTTGGGTTAAACGAACGCTGCGAGTGGTTCTGACCAAAAGCGGGCACTGTAAATCGTTCTCTAAACGTTTGATCTGTTCAGAAAGGTAGCTCTTAGAGATACCGAGCTTTTCGGCTGCCTTGGTAAAGTTGAGTTGCTGAGCAAGTTCTACAAACAGGATCAGTCGTTCTATTCTTTTGTGTTCGTTCATTCGCGCGTTCCTACCAATCTATTGTTCGTCATATCAAACAATCATTTCGTAACTAGCATATTCTGTTTTTAAAAAGAACAATATGATAGAGGCATTTTTCTGGTCAGCAAATCTTCTAAGCGAGAATCGATATGACGAACAGCACTGAATCTACAAACAAAACGAATGACAAAAAACGTATCCCATTATCAAATTATCTACCGAATGTTGGGCAAATTGCCTATGGCTGCATGGGGTTAGGTGGTGGCTGGAATGATAATCCAGTGACGAGTGCGGATGTTGCTCAAACACGAAGCGTAATCGGCACCGCACTAGAATCGGGCATTAACTTATTCGACCATGCGGATATCTATACCTTCAGCAAAGCTGAGCAAGCCTTTGGTCAAGCATTACAACAAGCGCCTGATCTGCGTGAACAGATGTTCATTCAATCTAAGTGTGGGATTCGTTTTGAAGGCGAGGGCAATGTTGGTCGTTATGATTTCTCGGCTGATTGGGTAGGCCAATCGGTAGACGGTATTCTCAATCGATTGAATACTGAAAAGCTTGATGTGCTGTTATTGCACCGCCCTGATCCTTTGATGGAACTCGATGAGCTAGCAAGAACGTTAGAGCACATAAAAGCGCAAGGTAAGGTCGATTATTTTGGTGTGTCGAACATGAACAGCCATCAAATTCAGTACCTGCAATCTGCGCTTGGGCAACCCATCGTCGCGAATCAAGTTGAGATGAGCTTAGCCAAATTGGATTGGTTGAATGATGGGGTGATGATTAACTCGCAAGGGCACCATCAATCAGACTTCGCCGCAGGCACTCTTGAACATTGCCAATTGAATAACATCCAACTGCAAGCTTGGGGCTGTTTGGCACAAGGCCGATTTGCTGAGCAAGGTTTGTATTCAGAACATGAAAACGTGAAAAAGACAGCGCACTACGTGGCTCAGTTAGCGAACCAATATGGCGTAGAAAGTGAAGCGATTGTGTTGGCATTTTTGCTTCGTCACCCTGCTCGTATCCAACCTGTAATTGGCACCACAAATCTAGAGCGAATCAAAGCTTCGGCAGTCGCGACTCAGATAAACCTGTCTCGTGAAGAGTGGTACAACCTATACGTGTACTCACGTGGTCAAGCACTGCCATAAGGAATGAATATGTTGAATCAAAAGATCGCGCAACAACTGGTGTCTAACGCTCTAGACATTGCTGAGCGTAATCAACAAGCAATCGCGGTGAGCGTGTGTGATACGCACGGTGAGTTACTGGCGTTTATTCGCATGGATAATGTGAGTGTTCAAGCCGGATTGTTAGCACAGAACAAAGCTTATACATCTGCAAGAGATAGACAGCCAAGCGGTAACTTAGGTGCTTGGGCGAGAGAAACTGGTAAAGACTTAAGTTACTGGACTGACCCAAAGATCACTGGCTTTAAAGGCGGTGTTCCCATTGAATTAAATGGGCAGGTGATTGGCGCTATTGGTGTCAGCGGATTAAGTGAAGACGACGATGAAGCACTTGCCGAAAAGTCATTCAACTTGTGTTCTAAGCTGTTGCTCGTGAAGTAATGGAAGTTAGAAGTAACAGATAATAAAAAACCGATGCATGTGCATCGGTTTTTTTGTTTAACGAGACTCAAGTGCTTGAATCAATCGAACCCATTAAGCGTTCGCTTGTTCCAGATCTTGTTGCTTGTCTTTCTTGCCTAATAGGCGGCTTGTGATCGTACCGGCTGTCATAGCACCAGATACGTTAAGCGCCGTACGTGCCATATCGATAAGTGGCTCGATAGAGATAAGCAGTGCTGCAATCGTTACAGGAAGGCCCATAGCAGGAAGTACGATAAGCGCCGCGAACGTTGCACCGCCACCTACGCCAGCAATACCGAATGAGCTCACTGTGATAATAGCAATCAGAGACAGAATGAAGTTGATGTCCATTGGGTCGATGCCAACTGTAGGCGCAACCATGACTGCTAGCATTGCAGGGTAGATACCCGCACAACCGTTTTGACCAATCGTCGCACCGAAAGAGGCAGACAGGTTAGCAATCGCTGGTGGCACGTTTAGCTTAGTGATTTGAGCTTCAACGTTCAGTGGAATTGTTGCTGCAGAACTACGAGACGTGAAAGCGAACGTCAGTACAGGCCAGATCTTTTGGAAGTACTCTTTCGGGTTTACACCAACAAAAGAAACCAACACACCGTGTACGACGAACATCAGTAGAATCGCAACGTAAGATGCAACGATGAAACCCAGTAGGCTGAGGATGTCAGAAGCACTTGATGTTGCAACTACCTTCGCCATTAACGCTGCGATGCCGTATGGCGTTAGTGCCATGATCATCTTAACTAAGCGCATAACGATAGATTGTGACGCTTCAACAAACGTACGGATTGGAGATTCTAGTTCTTCTTTCTCTGCCATCACTTTACGAGCAGCGATGCCCGTTAGCACACCAAAGATAACAACCGCGATGATAGACGTAGAGCGAGCCCCCGTTAGGTCTGCAAATGGGTTAGTCGGAATAAAGCTGATCAGCATTTGTGGAATTGTTAGGTCTGAAACGCTACCGATGCGGCTTTCAAGTGTTGCGATACGTGCTGTTTCGCGAGCGCCTTCTGTTAAACCTTCAGCAGACAGGCCGAATGCTTGCGTTACAACAATACCAACAATCGCAGAAATCGCGGTTGTTGCTAACAGTACAGAAATGGTGATACCAGAAATCTTGCCCAGTGAGCCGCCTTTTTCAAGCTTCACTACTGCTGCAATCATTGAAACCAATACTAATGGCATGATCACCATTTTCAGTAGGCCAACATAACCACGGCCAACAATATTTACCCAGTCTAGTGTTTCGTTGATGACCGGATTGCCTTCACCAAATAACAGCTGTAGACCAAGACCAAATGCGCTACCAAATACTAAACCGAGTAAAACGAGGCGAGAAAGTGTGTTTTCTTTTTTCTGCTGTCCGTAGAGAAAAAAGAGGATACCAGTGAATACCGCTAAGGCAGCGATAGCTGAAAATGACATTTGTTTTCCTTATGAATTTCTTTAAATCGATAGGGCGCTTAGATATATGGGCGCAAATACTGTTAGCTACAGTAGCGACCTGTAACAAAACGTAAAATAAGGAAAAGTAATTTATTAGAACGATTAGTAATATCCACTCAATAGGATGGGTGGATATTCAACATTGTGATGAATAGGTGAGCTTTTTAGCGATATTTTGCCAATAAATTGAGCATGTCACTTGACGAGTAAATTTCGATATTTTGGAAATTATTTTCGAATAACCGGAACAACATTGCTTTGGCTACGTCTTCCGACTGAATAGGGCGTAGGTTTTTGAACTTACCAAGCATAAATGGAGACAGCAGAGGAAAGACACTTTGCAGGAGTTTTTCATCAGCTCTAGGTTCATCACGCTCACCCACCAGAGGCCCAGGGCGTGCGATGAAAAGCTGCTTGAAGCCAATACGTTTTAAATTTTGTTCCATTTGTCCTTTACAGCGAAGGTAGTGCGAATAGGAATCTGGTGAAGCGCCATAGCTAGAAACGACCGCTACGCGTTGAACCCCAAGAAACTTCATCGACTGTGCGACTTGGCTAACCAGTTCCACATCGATTTTGCGAAGCGCTTCTTTTGATCCTGCCTTTTTCTTAGTCGTACCTAAGCAGATAACGCCAAGATTAGGCGTCGCATTCGTGTCATCCCAACTGGTAACTTGCAGGTCGCTGTGAATGAGTGTGTGGAGCTTGTTGGAATCAAACTGTGAATCTAACGCTCGGCGAGATAGGGCATAGATATGATCAACGGCGGGTTCATCGATGAGCAACTTCATCACATGATGACCAATTAACCCGGTTGCACCAGCCACCACGACCGATGTTTTGTCTCCAGAAATGCTCATTTTAATCCCTTCTTCACTCCACAAGTGCTTGTTTAATATAAACAGTGTTTGAATTTTAAGCGAATAAAAGTTTGTTAAACGAGTGGTCAGTAGTATGTGGGGAGTCGCCTGTTTATGGAAAAAAGAGATGATTTAGTTTGGCTCGACGCATAAGTACGGTCTGAAGCATAAGTACGATATGAAACATAATGGCGGTGGGAAAGATAAATGCGGTTTGAAACTTAAGTTAGGCGTTAAACATAACAAAGCCCGCTGGGCGACGGGCTTTGTTACTTTTCTTGCTTCTTACTAGGTAAAGGACAGTGGGATTTTCCTTACCTTTTTGCTAGCTTTCTTACTTGATTTATTTGGTTTTCTTTTACTTGAATTTGGAATCATTACACCTCCTAAATCGTTGTTCTGTTTTGTCTTTCAATCGATTGTCTTTCTTCGTGTAGCGTCAGTGTTGTGGGCATTCACTGTATGGGTACTTATCAATGGAGAGATTAATAAGTAATTTAGATAAGGCATAAACGATGCCAAAATGTAAGTTATTGATAAATCTATTATCAGTATTATTTGTGTTTTAGGGTTCGTCAATTTGACTGTCAATCTGAGAAAAAACCAGTGTGATCTGTTTAAATTAAGAACACTCTCTGCGGTTTCTGCCACATAGCCATAGATACAGCCTTGCTTAACACGTAAACTGAGTCGTAATTCACATAGACCAAGGACGTGCTATGAACCTCAAGCTTGATACTCTTGCTCCCACTCAGATTTATCACCTGATGACACAAACCGTTGTTCCTCGCCCGATTGCGTGGGCATTGACGGAATCTTCTGACCAAGAGTACAACCTCGCGCCTTTCTCTTATTTCACACCTGTTTCCAGCAATCCGCCGTTACTGATGTTATCGGTTGGGAAGAAGCCGTCCGGCGAAATCAAAGATACCACTCGTAATGCCCTAGAAACGGGTAAGCTAGTGATTCACATTGCTTCTTCAAGTTCTGCCGAAACCATGACGGCGACAGCAGCTACCCTTGAACATGGTGATTCGGAAGTCACCGCGAATAACATTGATCTGGTTGAATTTGAAGGCTTCTCTTTACCGAGATTGAAAGAGTGCGCGGTCGCTTTTGGATGCACCTTGTACGAAGTAAAAGAGGTTGGAGAAGTGCCACAAAGCCTTATCTTTGCTCAAGTCGAAACCGTGTACATTTCCGAAGACGTGATCGACAAAGACAGTGAGCGTCTTAAGATCGACGCGTTAGCACTTGATCCTTTATCTCGATTGGGTGGCGGTGAATACGCCACGCTTTCCAATGTGTTTTCTGTCGCACGCCCTAAGTAGCAATACCTAAGTAGCAGCCCTATATCAACGTACCCAGAATAAGCGTTTTTAAAAACTATGTTAGATACCCAATACTCGCAGTACATCCAACACCGAATTGACCAAAAAACCAAGCCACTTGGCGCACTTGGCTTACTAGAAAAAGTCGCACATCAACTGGCTTTGATTCAGAGCCAAGGCAAAGAAGCTGCGGTTGAACACATCGAATTGAATAAGCCAAGTATCATCATTTTTGCTGGCGACCATGGCATTGCTGACGAAGGCGTGAGTATTGCTCCAAGCGCGGTAACACAACAGATGGTGTTGAACTTCTTAAGCGATGGCGCGGCGATCAATTGCTTCTGTGCGGTGAATAATATCGATATCACGGTAGTCGACACGGGGATATTGTTGCCTGTGGAATCAGACAGTGACATGTTGATCTCTCAGCGTTTGGGTACGCGAACCAATAACTTTGCCAATGAAGCGGCAATGAGTTTAGAAACGGTTGAACGTGGGATTGAACTGGGTACAGATCTTGTATCTAAAACCATTTCGAATGGCACCAATATCATCATGTTTGGTGAAATGGGTATCGGAAATACCAGCAGCGCATCAGCGATCTTAAGTGCATTAGCGAATCGTGCTGCAGCGGAGTGTGTTGGCCTAGGCACTGGCATCAACAATGAACAGCTTGCACGTAAAGTGGCTGTGGTTGAGCAAGGTGTCGCGCGTTGCAAAGGTTTAGATGCGAATGAAGTTAAAGATATTAAAGAGGTACTCGCACAAGTCGGTGGCTATGAAATCGTTCAAATGGTCGGTGCTTTCCTTGGCGCTTACCAAAACAAAACCCCAGTATTAGTCGATGGCTTTATCGTGTCGGTTGCGGCGTATGTCGCGACTTTAATTGAACCGAGTTGCCGAGACTATATGATCTTCGCCCATCGCTCTGAAGAGTCAGGACACAAAATTCTGTTAGAGCTGCTCGACGCTGAGCCACTGCTCGATCTTGGATTGAGATTAGGCGAGGGCACAGGTGCTGCGCTAGCTATGCCAATCATTCGTGCGGCAGCCGAGTTCTATAACAACATGGCGAGCTTCGAAAGTGCTGGAGTCACGGTTTAATGAGTGATGCACCAGAAAGATCGTTGAAAGATCGAGTTACTTATCAGTGGGAGCTTTTTGCGCTGGCGATGGGTTTCTTTTCTCGCTTGCCAATGCCGAAAAACACGCCCTATTCTACAGAGCGAATGAACCGTTCTGGTCGCTACTTTTCAACGGTTGGTTTGTTGCTTGGTGTTCTGTGTGGCGGTGTGTTCTTGCTACTTGATGTGGTACTGCCGAGTGCAGTAGCGATCTTTTTGATGATGAGTTTTAGCCTGATGCTCACTGGCGCATTCCATGAAGATGGTTTGACTGATATGGCCGATGGCATTGGTGGCGGCATGACCCTAGAACGCCGTTTGACCATCATGAAAGACAGTCGAATCGGTACTTATGGTGCGTCTGCTCTGATTATGGCTCTGCTTGGCAAGTGGGTGCTGTTGAATGAACTCATAAGCATGACGGGACTGTTTATGGTAATCGTGACCAGTTATACCTTTAGCCGCGCGATTGCTGCATCGCTAATTTACGACATGCCTTATGTCAGTGATTTAGATACCAGTAAAAGTAAACCATTGGCCAACAAGCAAACCAAAGGCGAACTTGTCTTCTTGTTGCTGGTAGGCGTGCTGCCTAGCCTGTGGTTTGGTCTTGAATTCGCTTTGGTTTTATCTGTCGTCGCCTATCTGTTCAGAACAGGTTTTAAAACGTGGTTAACGGCTCGAATTGGCGGCTTTACTGGGGACTGCTTGGGTGCGGCTCAACAGTTAATGGAGTTGCTGACTTACCTTGTATTCATTACTGCATTTTACAATGGCTTTCTATAACGGCTTCCTATGACCAACACGAATGAAACTATTCAAGCTAATCAAGCAAGTCAGCGAAACAGCCATTTGGTATTGGGCGGGGCTCGTTCTGGTAAGTCTAGTTTTGCAGAGCAACAAGCATTATGTGCGCTTGAAGCATGTTCAAATGGACGCCTCAATTATATTGCGACAGCGACATATCTTGATGATGAAATGCGAGAACGAATCGCGCACCATCAACAGCGTCGTGGTGAGCAGTGGATTGAGCATGAAGTACCCGTCGAATTAGCCGAAAAACTGCAGTCTTTTGAGAAAGAAGATGTGGTATTGATTGATTGCCTAACCTTGTGGTTGAACAACATCATCTTTGAACTGGGTGATGACGCAACTAATGAACAGGTTGAAGCCGTGGTTGAAGTATTGGTCAAAAGCGTCGAGCAAAGTCCGGCGCAAATTATCATGGTCTCTAACGAAGTCGGTTTAGGTGTGGTGCCGCTGGGTAAAGTGTCTCGCTTGTTTGTGGACAATGCAGGACGAATGAACCAAGCGCTAGCTCGCGTCGTTGAGCGCGTCACGCTGGTTGCTGCCGGATTGCCGCTGCACTTAAAACCATCTAATCACTTGCTTGATATTCAAGGCTAGGTCGCACACATGGTCAATGGAACAACCAAAAACATCTATTTGTTAAGACATGGCAAAGTCGAAGGAAAAGCTGCGCTCAATGGTTTATCTGATGTGCTGGTCAACTCTGATCTTCAAGAACAGATATGTGAGGCACTAACTACACAAGGCATTACCTTTGATAGCGTGGTTAGCTCTCCACTAAGACGATGTGGTGATCTCGCGAGCTTGTTTGCAGAGCGTATGTCTGTGCCTTTATCAGTTGCATCGGGTTTTCAGGAAATGAACTTCGGTGAAGTAGATGGTGTCCCATTTGATGAACTTGAAGACAAGTGGGGAATGTTAGAAACCTTTTGGAAAGACCCTGCTAATCATCAATTAACTGGCGCAGAAAGTTTACAGAGCTTCCACGACAGAGTAACTCAAGCTTGGTCGCAACTTTTGAATGATTCAAGTGACAACATATTGTTGGTTACTCATGGTGGTGTGATTCGCATACTGCTAGCGCACTGCCTTAATATTGATTGGAAAAACCCGAGTTTGTACTCGAAGTTATCGATAGAAAACGCATCGATAACGCATATTCAAATCACTCAGTTTGCGCAGAGCTTTATCAGCGTTAAATCGATAGGGCTACCTGTTCTCTGAGTTTTCAAAAAACACAGTTTAAGAATTAACAATCTATTAGAACTGTAAATAGAAATAGAAGTATAAAGCGGCGTTTACAGCCGCTATACCAGATTGGTATTACTACCTACGTGAAAGGAATTTAGTCATGACAACACCGAGTTGGGATCTAAGCATTGCTTATCGCGATCTTAATGATGCAAAAATCGAACTGGACATTGAACTCATTCAACAATGTATTGAGCTGTTGTACCTACACGTTGAAAAGCGTCATATTATCCTAGCGATGCAAAACGCCATTCAAACTTCTGAAGCGGCAGGCACGTTACTGAGCACAATCAACACCTTCGCTAATTGTCACGCATCGGTAGACGCGACGCACACAGAAGCCAAAGCACTGCTTGGTCGTGTAGCGAAGCTGAACTCTGAAATGTCTCAAGCGTTCAGCCCTTACGAAGACACGCTAATTCACGCAGAGCCAGAATTTATTGATGCAGTATTAGAGCATGAGAGCGCGGATGTTGCAGGGCAACGCTTTGCTATCGAAAGCTCACGTAAGTTATCAAGCAGTCGACTCAGTGTTGCTGAAGAGCAGTTATTAGCTGCGATGAAGGTTGATGGTCGTGACGGATGGGGTCGTTTATACGATAACCTAACCGGATCTTTAAAACTGTCGCTAAAGCTGGACGGTGAAGAGGAAGCCCTAGGCTTTTCACAAGCCGCGAGCCTGTTGTACGGCAGCGAATTCGACAAACAAGAACCAGCATGGCGCGCGGTTCAAGGTGCGATGAAAACGCACCAAGAGTCTTTTGCTTCGATTCTAAATGCATTGGCGGGTTGGCGACTGACTGAAAACAAAAAGCGTTCGAAGATTAGCGATGTGCATTTCCTAGATCCAAGCCTACACGGCAGCCGCATTGTGCCAGAAACGCTAGACACCATGATGTCGGTAGCGAAAGCTAATCGAGCTGTTGGTCAGAAAGCAGGTTTGTTAATGGCAAGAGTTCACGGGCTAGATGAAATGAAGCCTTGGAATCACTTAGCTGCGATGCCGCCGCTGGGTGACGCTGAATCTAAGGTTTACCCATTTGATGAGGCGATCGACGTGATCAAAACTGCGTTCGCTGAAGTAAATCCAGAGATGGCTGATTTTGTCGCTTTGATGGTTGATAATGGTTGGATTGATGCCGCACCAGCAGCCAACAAACGTTTAGGCGCTTACTGCACCAAGTTTGCTGCTACACGCACTCCGCTTGTGTTCATGACATGGAGCGGTAGCCGCTCAGATTTAATGACATTGGCACACGAGTTAGGCCACGCGTTCCACAACTGGGTGATGAAAGACATGCCGTTGTGTCAAACACGCTACCCAATGACGCTAGCAGAAACCGCTTCGATCTTTGCTGAAAATATCGTTCGAGACCATTTGTTAAAACAAGCACAAACACGTAATGAGAAACTTGAAATGCTGTGGGAAGAGCTTTCTTCTTCTTTGGCATTAATGGTGAACATTCCCGTTCGTTTTGAGTTTGAAAAAGCCTTCTACGAGCAGCGTGAAAAAGGCGAGCTAACGGCTCAGCAGCTGTGTGACTTGATGGAAACGACTTGGAAAGAGTGGTATGGCGATGCAATGACAGAAGCTGACCCTTACTTCTGGGCGAGCAAACTGCATTTCAGCATCTCTCAAGTAAGCTTCTACAACTACCCATACTTGTTCGGTTACCTGTTCAGTAAAGGTGTTTACGCTCAGCGCGATGCGAAAGGTGAGCAATTCTTCAGCGATTACGTTTCGTTGCTTCGTGATACGGGCAGCATGATGGCGGAAGAAGTCGTTCAAAAGCACTTAGGAATGGACCTGACTCAAGCTGATTTTTGGCAACAAAGCATCGACATGGTCAAAGTTCAAATCGATGAATTTGAAAGATTGCTCGATCAGGAAGATTAATTGATCTCAATCTGTTCATAGCAGGTAAGAGCTGTGTTAGCTTACGTGGCTCTTATCTTGCTGGCATAACCTGAGATAAGCCGAAACAACCAAAAGTCTCTTTAAATAGAGAAAGTTATTTGGAACAGATGTCGGTTAGTAAAGTCAGCAGGTAATATAAAAATATATGGGTAGTATTTGTGAGTGATAACGGAGTTTCTGTTGATAAGTGCGATCCTAGCAACACAATTTCTATGTACAATTTATTAACATACGGCCGTGCAATTAAGGAGTAGCGCATGACGAAGACCCTCTTTCGCCAATCATTTCTTTTTGACAGCCTAGATCTTGAGCAAGAAGTGTTTGCAGGACAGACCGTACTGAGTAACGGTGTTCAAATTAAGCTTCATCAACGCGGTGTCTTGGAAGTGATTCCCGCGGATTTTAATTCTGAAACCAAGAACATCATTTTTTCAACCGGTGTTCATGGCGACGAAACTTCACCAATGGAGCTGATCGATAAGCTCATTGAGGATATTGAAACAGGTTTCCAAGTAGTAAACGCGAGATGCTTGTTTATCATAGCTCACCCAGAAGCCACTAACGCGCATACTCGTTTTCTTGATGTGAACATGAATCGTCTGTTTGATGAAAAGCAGTACGAGAGCAATCGAGAAGTGGATATCGCGAAGAACTTGAAGTTCTTGGTGACTGAGTTTTACAAAGAAACGGAACCTGCCACTCGTTGGCATCTAGATTTGCACTGTGCAATCCGTTTATCTAAGCATTACTCGTTTGCAGTGAGCCCTAAAGTTCGCCACGAAGTACGCAGTAAAGAGCTGTTTGATTTCATTAACAGTGCGCACGTGGAAGCAGTGTTGTTGTCAAATGCGCCAACCAGTACATTCAGTTGGTACAGTGCTGAAAACTTCGAAGCGCAAGCACTGACAATGGAACTAGGGCAGGTCGCGAGAATTGGTGAGAACCAACTTGATAAGCTAACGGCTTTTGACTTGGCGATGCGTAACTTGATTGCTGAAGTTGAGCCAGAGCATTTACCTAAGCGAACCATCACTTATCGCGTGAGCAGAACCATTGTTCGTTTACATGATGACTTCGATTTCATGTTCTCAGATTCTGTAGAGAACTTTACCGCGTTCAAGCACGGTGAAGTATTCGGTCATGATGGTGATAAACCGTTAATGGCTAAGAATGAAAACGAAGCGGTGGTGTTCCCTAATCGTAATGTTGCTATCGGTCAACGAGCGGCCTTAATGGTGTGTGAAGTTGAAACGCGATTCGACCATGGTCAGCTTGTGTACGATTAATATCGACTCGGGTTTAAACGACGAAAACAACCGCTCAACTGGTTGAAATATCAAGGTTCACATTACGGTGTGAGCCTTGAGTTTATTTAGGGATACAGGTAAGGTTACGCGAACATTTTCAAAGTAGCTTGATATGGATTTCCAACAACTTCTTCACCAAAAACAGCGCAAATGGACTAGAGCCATTTATCTGATGGCAGCACTGCTTGTCGCGCTGAGTGCGATTTACCTAATGGTTGGCGATCTTTTCATTTCCCCTCTGGGCACATTGTCCACGTTAGAACAAAAACTACTGATTGATTTACGCTTACCTCGACTATTGGCGGCTATTGCTATCGGGGCAGGGTTAGCCGTATCTGGCGCAAGTTTACAAGTCTTATTGGGTAACGTATTAGCAGAGCCCGGTGTGCTCGGCATTTCTGGTGGTGCAAGTTTGGCGATGGTTATCGTGCTGTTCTTCTTGCCGTTTGCTCCCACACCAGAACTGTTCATGATTGCCGCCGTTTTAGGCTCGCTCTGTTTCACCGTGATACTGGTGAGCATGGTAAAAACGATGCGACTCACCACGGCTAAATTACTGCTAGTGGGTGTCGCGTTAGGCATTCTTTCTGGCGCGATGGTGACATGGGCGTTCTATTTTAGTGATGACTTAAGTCTACGCTTATTGATGTATTGGCTGATGGGTAGCTTGGGTGGTGTAACTTGGTATCAACACTCGCTCACGTTGGTGATGATCCCCGTGATTATTTGGCTGTGCCTGCAAGGTAGTAAGCTAGATAAGTTAATGATTGGCGAAACGCATGCCGCACAGTTAGGCGTAAACGTACCGAGATTGCGCTGGCGTCTAATTTTCGCCGTGTCTATTTTAGTCGGCTGCGCGGTAGCTTTAGGTGGCGTGATCAGCTTTGTTGGCTTGGTTGTGCCACACTTGTTGCGTTTAGCGATTGGTACTGATAACAAATACCTTCTTCCTTTGTCTGCCGTTGCTGGCGCTGCGTTGTTGGTGTTTGCTGATATCTGTGCAAGAACCTTATTAGATTCCGCAGAGCTGCCTTTGGGTGTGATGACCACCAGTATCGGTGCGCCTATCTTCATTTGGATGTTAATTAAAAATCATGATTCAAATTAAGAGCCTGAGCGTCGGCGCTCGTTTATTACCACTATCATTTGAGCTCAAGCAAGGGCAGGTGACTCACGTTATCGGCCCTAATGGCAGCGGTAAAAGTACCTTGCTCGAAGCGATATCTGGAATTGGTGATGGTTACAAAGGTGATATCAAGATCGACGGGCAGGATTTGTCGGAGCTGTCTTTACAAGATTTATCATTGCATCGTGCTTACTTGTGCCAAAGCGCAAGGCCAGCCTTCAACTTAGAAGTGTTCCAATATCTTGCATTGTCACTGCCAAGCTCCTCACACGGCCTTGATGCTGAAATCAACGCAGCTTTGGAAGAAATCAGCCAGATGCTAGACATTGCAGACAAACTTCATCGCTCAATTCAGACACTGTCTGGTGGTGAATGGCAACGCGTACGTTTGGCGGGAATGTGCCTGCAAATTTGGCCGACACTTAACCCATACGCGAAGCTGCTGATCCTCGACGAACCCGCAGCTCCGTTGGATATTGCTCAAGAAGCCTTGTTGTACAAGCTTATCGAACGAGTGGCTGAGAAGGGCATCGCCGTGATCATGGCTAACCATGATTTGAACAGAACACTAAGACACGCAGACCAAGTGTTGTTGCTCGATAAAGGTGTACTTCAAGCATCAGGCTCAGCTGATCAAGTGCTTACCCCTGAGCAGCTAGAGTCCGTGTTCAACACCGAAGTCAAAAGTATCTCAGTCGACAATCAGACCTATCTGCTGTTTGGTTAACTTAAGCTCATCAATACAAGGCAATCTATATGTTTAGATATATTCAACGACGACGAATCAAGAAAGTAATCAAATCACTTTCTGCAAAGTTGGTGAAAGCGTACGGAAGCAGTGACTTTTTCTCTATTGGGCAAGTAGAAACGAGTTCATGTGAATTAAGTAAGCGCCAACAACTGGTTGCCTTAGCATTGTTTGCTGATCCACAAGACCTTGCTGCTGAAATTGCTCCAGCCATTCAATTGCTGCGTAATAATGTGTCTAATGACTTCTTCGGTGGTGAGGAATATAACGCGCGTGATGTACTTAATTTGTTGGGCGGTGGCGGTTGGAAGGGCGGTCGTATGGACGATGATATGTCGAATCGATTTGGCATGAATAGCCGCTATTAGTTTAGCTCGTTCAAATTAACGTTTAATGATTTATCCATTTATAAACGTATACGCTCAATAGCTTAGCGACTTTACAGCAGTCTCAACAACGTAATAATAATGATGATAAAAAGCACTCAATATCATTATTTATGCGAGCGTTTCACTCCAATTAATTCAATGAAAAAATACCTTCCTAGCGATCTATTTTCTTAGGGAATGCGTAATTTTTGTCGGTAAAAATTGATAATTCGAACCAATATCATCTATCTACAACGCATTTGTTTGAGTTGTGTGATGCTGATTCCTATCAATATAAAATCCGCTGTTATTGATAAAATTGACGTATATATTTTTCGTTGTTCTTTAAGTCAGAAACTATAAACCTTCGAATTACAGTGCTGGTTGGTTAGTAACCAATTGGTTTTGTGTTTAGGGTAAAATAATAGAGAGTGGGAAAGTGACAACAATAAATAATAATATTCTAAAAATAGCAGTGGGTATGGCTATGCTATCGAGTGTGCCGTCAGTGGCAAATGCTCATGGTTGGTCTGAGTTTCCAAGCGCGCGTCAGAACACGTGTTACGAGCAAGGCGGGATTTGGTCGGGTACACCACCTAATGCTGCGTGTGCTCAAGCAAAAGACATTTCGGGTTCATACCCGTTTGTTCAACGTAACGAGTACGCGAAAAATGTCCAAGATTTCAATAATATCAATGCTGTAAAAGCGGCGATTCCTGACGGCACGTTATGTTATGCCAACGATTCGCAAAAACGCGGCATGGGTGCGCCTCATACTGGTTGGACTCGTACCGAGCTAAATACTGGTACGTTTGAATATGTATTCAATGCGACAGCGCCACACAACCCTTCTTTCTGGGAGTTCTACCTAACGAAACCAAACGCGGACCTAAGCAAAGGCCTAGCGTGGGGAGACTTAGATCTTATCCAAGAAGAGGGTAACGTTCCGGTTAATGGCGGCAAGTACCGCATTAATGTCACTATTCCTTCAGACCGTTCTGGCGATGCGATTCTATTCGTTCGTTGGCAACGTGATGATGCTGCGGGCGAAGGCTTCTACAACTGTTCAGACATCACTATCGCGGGTGGCACAACCCCTCCACCAGAGCCTACACCTCAACCTGATCTAGTCCGTGGCGACCTGTTTGTTTCTGACCAGTTTGGTACGCCAGAAATTGGTGATACGGTTAAGTACGACATCATCAACAAGTACGGTGAAGTCGCGCGTAGCTTCGACATCGTTATCGACGCTTCAAACGTTAACGATTGGGCTCGCTTGTTGGCTTCAGAGATTAACGGCTGGCACGAAGAGTTTAAAGATGGCGCGATCTTCATTGGTGACTGGCATGCTGAAATGCAGCACTACATGTACTTCCAAAACGATCCTTCACGTAACTTCTTCAACTCAAAAGATAGCCGTGCTTCTGGTCAGTTAACGTTGATTGATGGTGGCGACGGTGGTGTTGAACCATTAAAAGGCGACATCTACGAGCTAGTGAAGAGTGACAACGTAGTGAATGCTGGCGACAAAGTTGTAATTGCAACAAGCGAAGCGGCGACATTGACTCAAACTCAAGGTACTTCTGTAAGCATTCAAAATAACGGCACGGCTTCTATCGTAGTTGATACCACTGGCATCACTGCAAACGAAACTTTATCGTTTATGGCTAGCTCGATTGAAAGCGACAGTGTTGAAACCTTCACTTTTGAAGTAATTGCTGATGACGGTGGCGTAACACCAGACCCAGATCCAACGCCGGATCCTGATCCGACTCCTGACCCAGACCCTACGCCAGATCCAGGTACGTGGGACTCATCAGCGACTTACCTTGGTGGCGAAGTCGTGACTTACTCGAACCAGTCATGGAAAGCACAATGGTGGGTTCAAGGTGGTACTAACCCTAAAGCGACTTACGAAAATGACAAATGGGGCGTTTGGCGTCCAGCCAACTAATCTTAACTATTGTTAGTTAATTAGCCTTGCAATAATAACCAAGACACCACACTTTTTGACGAGTGTGGTGTCTTTTTTAGCGTCTGCATTTGCGGTTTTGAATGTCATCAGCCTAGAAAAAGTGATTCAGGAACGGAGTCTTAATCACTCAGCACGGCTCTATAAGAAGATGAGAGTTATATAGAAAACAAGAGCTATATAACGTTTTGTAATGTGTTGAAGAATTATTCCAGAGTAAGGTTTTGCTTAATCTCATCGTTAAGATACCCCTGATCAAAATCTGGTGTCATGAATTCGACGAAGGAGGAGTCTAGATAGCTGGTTTCTAGATAACTCGACTCTAGATAATGGAAATCTAAGTGATCAGCACTTGCGTAGGTGGGAATCGCAGAAAACAAAACGATACTGATCGCTGCAGCGATATTAATGACTTTGTTACGTTGAGAAGTAATTTTCATAGTAGTGCCCTCGAAAGGTGGGCAAATCCATCTGCCTATGAGAATTGAATCTGAGATATTTAGAAGTCGTAAGACAAACCAAGTGTGATGATGCTGTCGTTGTCGATCGGGCCCATCGATTGGCCGTTCAAGTAAAGGTCACCTTCGTTGGTGTTGAAATAGGTGTATTTCACGTAGGGTGTCCAGTCGTCGATGCTCTTAGAGAGAACGACTTCGTGTTCATTGGTACGGTAGTCGCCTTGATGAAAGATTACGTTGTCATCGTTGTGGGTAAACCCGCCATTGGATCCATCACTGTTTTCGTGAGTGTATTGGTAAGCTAAATCCCAGCCTGAGAGTGAGTACCCCGCACCGGCGATGAACTTATTAGTGTTGATCGTGGTGTCGCTTACATTCTCGAGTACTTGCCCTGACTGGTTATATCCCAATCCACTGAATACATTGAAGTTATCATTGACTTGGTAATCAATAATACCTTCGATTAATAACTCTTCACCGTTGTCCCATTTACCGAGTTCACCGTATAGGTTGAACGTGAAGGACTCGCTGATGTGAAAGTCGTGGCCGTAACCCGCTGCTAACCAACCTTGGTCATCAAAACCTATATAGACTTGTCCATTTTCTGAGGTATCGATTAATGCGCCAGCTTCTGTGGTGTAGACACCGTTATCAGCAGCATTAGAGGCAACGTTTTGTTCGATGTAAACTTGAGTCGAAGTCGTAAACGCTGCGCTGCTGAGTAACGTAAGTGGTAGAGCACCTTCCGATGCAATGCATGTTGCCGATGAAGGCTCGCTAAAAATCACGCACGGTGAAGGCGGAGGCATTATGACGGAATACACAATAAAGGATGGCCAACACGCTTTTTCTGTTATGTGTGGATACACCTCGGGTCCTTCATTCTGGGCTGATGGAAAACCCGCGAAGGTATGTGAAGAGGCGCAAGCACTAGCGGTTGCATTGGAAGCAAAAGGTGAATGGGAGGTGAAGCCAATGACTTACACCATCGCACCAGCAAGAATCGTAGTTGATAAGTGATTTTTGTCTACAGAACGCTCGTTATATCGAGCCTCGTTATCCAATCATATTGATTATTTGTAGTGAGACAGAGGGGTACTCAGGCTGAAATGGTCTTGAAGTTCCCCTTAACTTAGCTCAAATAACAAGAAGCTAAGTCAACCAACTAATCAAATTTGTATTCGAAAATACAGAAGGTCTATCCTATGAAAAATACCATTAAGCTACTGGCTATCGCATGTGTTTTACTTACTCCAATGCTTGTCGCCGCTGCCGAACATAATCACAGTCACAATCATTTTAACCCTGAATTAGAGCAACTTGGCGACGACATTATTGGCCTAACCGTGTGTTACAAAAATGGTCATCTATCAGATGAGAATCAAGAGCCTGCGTTTATGAACCTTATCAACCACGCCAATGTTGAAGGAGAGGAGTTGGGGATGTTCTACATGGACAAATTTGGCCCTAAAGCTGAGCAAATCATGAGTGATGACGACGCTCGTCGCTTATGGACTCAAGATTATTGTGCTGATTTGACTGACACTTATTTGGATTCAGATAAGTTAGCTCAAAGATCAAATGAACATCAAAGTCATTCACACGGCCACGATCATGGTCATCACCATAATCATGACCACCATGGACATGGCGATTTAACGCCGGAGGTACTTGAGCAAGATATTGAGAGAGGGCGTTTACTCAGTATCAATTAAGCCCAATAAGATAAGTTCATCTAACCTATTGTTAAATATTCACTATTTGTTAGTGTGTTTAGGTGCACATTGAGGATGTGTTTCATATTTAGCGAAGAAATATTAGGAGTTGCGATGAGTATTATAGTGAGACGGTCTGAGCCGTCAGATGCGAAGGGAATAAAAGAAGTTTACGAATGCACGAATGCTTATACCGGTACGCTGCAACTCCCAAATCCATCTCTGGAAAGCTGGCAAAAACGAATCTCTAATATGCCTGATAACGTGTATTCGTATGTCGCGATGATCGACGATGAGATTGTTGGCAACTTGGGAATGGAAGTGTGTGTGAACCCAAGAAGACGACATGTGGCTTCATTTGGTATGGGTGTTAAGGACGATGTGCTAGGCAAAGGTGTCGGTAGCCAACTGCTCGCAACAGCAATCGACTTGTGTGATAACTGGATTAACATCAAGCGAATGGAGTTAACGGTGTATACCGATAACGAAAGAGCGATCAGTCTGTATAAGAAGTTTGGTTTCGTGATTGAAGGAGAGTCCGCAGGATTCGCTTTCAGAAATGGCGAATATGTGGCGGCTTATCATATGGCTCGACTAGTATAGCGCTCGGCTTCTAACCAAGGCTACAATTAAAACAGCTAGAGTTCTTCAATAGATAATAAAACGCCACGTTACAATAACGTGGCGTTTTCTATTTCAGTCAACTGATGCTTTGAAGCGCTTCAGTTTTAACTCTACTTAAGCTGTAAGAGGCTCAAGGTTCGCAGGACGGTAGTGTACAGATTTTAGTACTTTACCTTGGCGAACTGTTTTACCTTCCGATACAAAATCTTCAGCGCATTTAGCAATGATGTATTCACCTTTTTGAACCGCCATTAGCTTAATGTTCTGCTCAGCATAGAATGCTTCTGTTTCTGCGTATTCTGTTTCATTACGGCATACTTTGCTCATGTTGCTTGAGTGTACTTCGTCCCAGCAAGGTAAGAAGTCAATTGAACGGTTTTTGGCAACGTTCAACAGTAAGTCGATTAAGTAGCTGATCGCTAGGTTGTCTTCTACTTTGGATTGGCCAAGGTGAACCAAACGTCCCATCAAAACATAAACGCTGTCTACAATAGCGTCCGCTTGTTCGATTTTAGAGTCAGCTTCTGCAAGTTCTGTTAGCTCTTCGATCGCTAGAGAGGTATGTAGCGTATCGCCTTTTTCGTCCATTGTTTCAGGAGCAGCAACCGGCAGATCAAAAGTACTGCGGAACTCTTCAATGTCGCGGTAAAGGTGATCGTAGATTTCTTGGTTTAGTTGAGAAAGGTTCATATTCCTATCCATTTTGTTTCGTTAATGGACCATTTTAACAAAGGTAGGAATGGGGTGCTAACGCAAAGTGGAAGAACGCGACTTTTATTCATTGGACCAATGAGGTATTTTGCATACAAACTAATTGATTATTATGTTTTTTTACACTTTACTCTTCTTAATATACGAAATATTAATGTTGCCATTAATGTCAGCAGTAGTGGAATCCCATTTATGAACCAAGCCAGTGAAAGCGAAATTGTTATACGCCGCTTGTATCAAATCACCAATGATTATCGAAAGGGCTTCGACGTTCAGATTGCTCAGTTGCTCACAATGGGGCTTGAGCGTTTCGATTTAGATATTGGTATCTTATCGAAAGTCGATGGCAATACTTATGTTGTTGAACATTGTGTTACGCCTGAAGGGGTAGAACTCAATAGCGGTGACACTTTTGATTATCGTTCAACCTATTGCGAAATTACCTGTAAATCGATTGGTCCTATCTGCATTGAGCATTGTGGTAAACACGATAAGTATGCGAAGCACCCTGCTTACCAGTCTTTTGGCTTGGAGTCTTATATTGGGGTTCCCATTTTCGTTAATGATGAGCTTTATGGCACTTTAAACTTTTCAAGCCCAGCCCCCTATCATCGCGAGTTCAAAGAGTTCGATGTCGACGTGATGAGACTAATGGCATCATGGATTGAAGTGGAGCTGGTTAGAAGACAGCAAGAACGAAAACTCAAAGAGCTGAATGAGAAGTTAGAGTACCAAGCTCTGTATGATCCTCTGACACACTTGCCAAATAGACGTTGCTTGTTTAAAACGTTGAATGCGGAAGTCGAGCAGTTAAAAGGCTCTTTAGGAAAGGGAACCTTGGCGGTTGTCGACATCGACTTCTTTAAACAGGTTAACGACATTTACGGTCACCAAATGGGCGATGTTGTATTAAAGAAAGTGGCGAGCGTGCTGAGCAATAACACTCAAGAAGGTGAGTTTGTGGCGCGCTTTGGTGGCGAGGAGTTCATTCTTTGGTACCCAAATAAAACACCAAGTTGTGTTGAAGATAAGTTCATGACTCTTTTGCAAGAGATGAAGAAAATCACACTGGATAGAAAGCCTGTCACTATATCAATCGGTGCGTGTCATTTTGAGTTGAGTACAGGGGATACCAAAGGGGAAAGGATGTCGGCGTTAGATAAGCTCATCAAAGTTGCCGATGAATGCCTGTATATTGCGAAACAAAATGGACGAGATCAGTTCATTTCTCGTCCATATCATCAAGAACGCTCAGGAATATGAGCCATTTTGTTAGCGATTAACTGAACGATTAGCTGAACAGATAAGGGAACAGTTGACGACGTTCTTCCGGAGTTAAGGATTCAACTCTCGCGATGTTGGTATCAGGAATCGCTTCAGGGTTAGGGTAGTGCTTCAACACTTTTTCCATACTCGCTTCACGAATCAAATGGTAAACCGGGTACGGAGAACGGTTCGTTAGGTTTTCATCGTCTTCTGGATCCGCACCACCAAAACAATAGTCTGGGTGGAAGGTTGCTACTTGGTAAACGCCTTCCCAATCTTCTTGCTTGATCAACGCTTCAATCCAATCAATGAACATGTTGTAGTCGAAGAAATCTTGCAGCATGTTAGGTACAACAACCAAAGTCGTCTCTAATTCCGCGACTGGCGTGTTATCTAACTCTACGAAATGCGTCATGATGTCTTGCAACAACGCTTCTTCCGTATTTGCTTCACTCACAAAGATCTTAATCTGTTTATTACGTTGTGGCTTGGCTGCGAATGGACACAGGTTTAGGCCAATAACGACATCGTCTAACCACTGTTTTACTTGGTCGTGGATGGTTTGAAGATCTGTGCTTTGAGTGTTCGACATAACAGGTTCCGAAATGAAATTTTGCGTAGGATATCAGAACGGACGTCAATCAAAAGCAATAATTGAGTTACAACCTTAGTCGTACTTATGCTTGTGCAAGTTTAGACGCCGATACTTGTAGCTGTTTCAACTGGTAGACCCAAGCAAATATCGCGACATAGAAGATTGAACCGCCCGCAATCACGCCATTCCAACCGAACAGCTGCCAACAATATAAGAGTAAGAAACCACCTAAGCTCCCGCCAATGTAGTAGTGAACTAAGTAAAGTGCCGTTGCTGTCGCTTTGGCGCTCGGTGCTTTTTGACTTACCCAAGAGTAGGCAAGGGTATGGGCGAAGAACGCGCCGCCACTAATCAATAACAAGCCTGCTAGCATGAACGGAACTTTGTCGACTGCAGAAATTAGCATTCCGATTAAGCTAATACACACGCCCATCAATATTCCGCTTAACGGGTCAAAGCGAAGTGTCCATTTGTTGGAGAGCTTAGAGCTTACCGTACCGGCCAAGTAACATAGGAATATCAGTGAAGCTAAACCAACGGGTACCGAGTGAGGTTCGGATACTAGCCTAAAGCCCATTACAGAGTACAGGTTAACAAACAGCGCGAAGTTAGCACCACCAATCAACATGGCAAGCCACAAGGTACGGTTTCTTAAGTGCATTACAACGGAGCGGTTGTGATGAAAGAACAGCCCTTTTTGAGGTTTGAAGTTCTGTTGGTCAGGTAGGCGATAGGCAATAAAGAGTGCACCAAGCAATGAACCGACAACGAAAAACAGTACAGTTGCATGCCAATCGAAATAGTCTGTAATTAAGCCGCCTAATACACGTCCGAAGATTCCACCCAATGAGTTGGCCGCAATATAACCTCCAATCGCGACAGCAAAGGCTTTGGGTGTTAACTCCTCAACCATATAGGCAACCGCCACACCAGCAAACGCCGCCACAGCGATGCCCATAAATGCGCGGGCAATAACGAGTTGCAACAAGGTAGTCGTGAACACCATGCTTAACCCTATTAATGGGATAGCGAACAGACTGAACAGAATAATGGGTTTACGACCAAAGGTTTCAGAGGCAATTGCCCAAGGTACCAAGCTAATCGAAAGGCCGAGTGTTGTAGCAGCAAATAACCAGTTGATCTGAGTTTCAGATACTTGGAAGTGCTCCGCCATGTGCGGCAAGATAGGCTGAAAGAGGTAAAGGTTACAGAAAATGATAAATGAACCAATCGCCAATGATTGAGTGATACGTTTGTATTGAGGACTGCCTTTATCAAACATTTACGTTGTGCCTGCGCGAGTTAGTAAGCTATTTGTGAACAAGTTATCAGTACAGGTGTGATTAAAGAAATATATTAAAAATATCACCTCTATATATTAAATATATCGCCATGCTTGAATCAAAACCACTTCGACATTTTCTGGCTGTTGCTCAGTTTGGTAACTTCACCCAGGCGGCCAAAGCGCTGCATATCGCACAGCCTGCATTGAGTATCTCCATTAAAAAACTAGAACAGACACTAGAGTTGATTCTATTTCGTCGAGGCGATAAATCCGTCACTTTAACGGAGGAGGGCAAAGTACTGTTTGAGCATGCAAAGCGAATCGCCCAGCAGTTTGATGATGCTCAGCTCGCGATGAATGAACTAAAGGGGCTAGAAAAAGGCGAGGTTCGATTAGGCGCTCCAAGTATGATGGGCAGTTACTTTTTCCCCCAAGTAGTGATGGCATTTAAAAGCCAATACCCAAACCTAAAGTTGACCTTGATTGATGCTGGCACCGCATCGATTCGTGAAATGCTGTTAAACGGCGAACTCGATATTGGCGTAATTAATCATGAGAACGTTCCAGATGATTTGGAAACGGATCATCTGTTAAGCTCAGAAATGTTAGCTGTAGTTGGCAAAGATCACCCACTGGCAACGCAACCATCCATCACCTTTGAAGAATTTTTTGCTCAAGAGCTGATCATGTTCAAATCGGGCTACTTCCACCGCGATTTTATCGATGCGACTTGTAAGAAGTACAATCTCGATATGACCATTGCGTTCGAAACCAATTTATTGCCAATGATTCTTTCTATCGTGAAGCGAGAGTTTGCCATCACCGCGTTGCTTAGCTTGGTGACAGAATACGAGGAAGATGTCGTAGGCGTGCCATTTAAAGACCCTGTGAAACTGAACCTATCTTTGGCGTGGAGAAAGGAAGGGTATCTGTCAAAAGCAGACCGAACCTTTATTGATTTCGTTAAGCGGTATGTGTGATTTAGTAAGATTTAAATAAACAAAGCCCGAACATCCTAGGTTGGACATTCGGGCTTTGTTTGTAGAAATATAAGTCTCTTAAATCACGTTAAGTGTTCTTTGAGTTATACATCTTATCGAAGTTCTTCTGATTCCAACCGACCATCACTTGATCGCCGATCTTAAGCACGGGGATAGAACGAGCACCCATCGCTTGCAATTCTTTACGACCACGCTGCATCTTTGCATTCGTTAGGCGGTAAACAATTTTCTTAGAGTCTAAATACCTTTGGGCATCTTTACAGTGCGGGCATTTGTCTGCGACGTACAATACAACACGTTTCATTTTTTCATTCTCTTGGTGAATCTCGCTAAAGTGTAACGAATCCTAGGTGATTAGAAAAGTGTGATCAGTTACACTATGCGGCTCAATTTTCAAGACCACAACGTATTGTCGTGGTGTAACTTGTACGGTCTTTCAGCATGCATCCTTCTTTACGCTATATTCAAGGCTATCCTAAGCACATTCTTGATCCTGTTACTCAACTTGTAGAGTCGGGTAATTTGGTGCCTTGGTTTGAAGCTCGCTACCCAAAGAATCATGAAATAAAAAGCGAGAAAGCCCTGTTTGACTATGCGATTGAGATAAAAAATCGCTACATGAAAAAAACACCACCGATCAGCAAAGTGATTTACGACGGCAAGATACACCTAATCAATAATGCGTTAGGTCTGCATTCTTACGTTGCTAAGAATCACGGTGGAAAGATCAAATCAAAGAATGAAATTCGTATCGCCAGTGTTTTTAAAAATGCACCAGAACCTTTGCTAAGAATGCTGGTGGTACACGAACTGGCGCATATCAAAGAGAAAGAGCACGACAAAGCCTTTTACCAACTATGCTGTCACATGGAACCGGAATATCATCAACTTGAGTTGGATGCCCGTTTATTCATGATGTATTTAGATTTAAAGAAGTAGCCCAATGAGCCAATCACAAAATAGAACGACGCTAAGCCTGTCGAAAAACAGCACTTCATCAGCAAAAACAAAAGACAACCAAGCTGATGTTAAGCCAAGTACAGCTAAGCCAAGCAGCGACAAGCGTATTTCTACAAAGAACACATCTGATAAAAGCCGCAAGAATAGCGCACCTAAAGGCGCGGGCAATAACAAAGCAAAGCGACCTTTTGCAAAAGACAGTAAAGGGAAGCAGGGTGCAAATAAAGGATCATCGAATAAGGGTTCTTTCAATAAAACGGCTTTTAACAAGAACGCAGCTCAGAAAAGACGCTCGGCTGAAAAACCTCAAGGTGGATTACACCCAAGAAACCAGCACACTGGCCGCTACAACTTCGAGTTACTAGTTGCAGCCTTGCCTGAGCTAAAAGAGCATCTGATCAAGAATCCGGTTGGCGAAGACACCATTAATTTCTCTGATCCATTGGCCGTTAAGCTACTCAACATAGCTTTGTTGGCGCATCACTATGGCGTTAAACATTGGGATATTCCTGCTGGTTACTTGTGCCCGCCAATTCCTGGTCGTGCAGACTACATTCACAGAGTGGCCGACATCCTTAATAGCGATGGCCAAGGTGAACCCTATAACCACGCGTCTGTGAAAGCATTAGATATTGGTGTCGGTGCAAACTGTATCTACCCAATCATTGGTGCGACAGAGTATAAGTGGCGTTGTACAGGGACAGATGTTGATTCAGTCTCCATCAAAACAGCGAACTTCATAGCGGAAAGCAACCCTAATCTAAAAGGTAAGATCCGCGCTCGCCTACAAGCTGACTCTGAATCTATCTTTAAGGGCGTGATTAAGGATAATGAACGTTACGATGTCACTATTTGTAACCCGCCATTCCACAGCTCTCTTGAAGAGGCTGAAAAGGGGTCACAACGTAAACTGGATAATCTAGCGGCGAACCGTGCTAAGAAAGCCGGTCAGTCGTTCAAGCCAGAAATGAATAAGAAGCCAGTTAAGTTAGATAAATCAACTAAGCAAGATAAACCAACCTTAAACTTTGGTGGTCAAAAAGCCGAGCTTTGGTGCCCAGGTGGTGAAGCCGCTTTCATTATGAAGATGGCGAGAGAGAGTCAACTTTTTGCTACTCAAGTTTTGTGGTTTACGACATTGATTTCTAAGAAAGATAACGTCGATATGGTTCGTTCAGAGCTTGGCAAGCTTAGAGCTAAACAAGTGAAAGTCGTCGAGATGTCACAAGGCCAGAAGGTAAGTCGCTTTATCGCATGGACCTTTATGGACGATGAGCAAAGACAAGAGTGGATCGCGCTAAAATAGCGGCTGCACTTAGTTAAGATATTAAGCTGAAATACGGACGGGCTTGTTGTTAACGCAACAAGCCCGTTTTTTTTGTGTTTTGCATATAACCTAAGCAGAAAGCAACTCATCTAACTTACTCTGATATTTCTGCTCTAGAGCTTTGTTACCTGCTTTGTTTTCGAGATCGACCAAGATTTTAAGCGATGGAATTTGATAGCCATAACGCTGGTGGAATTTGAATAAACGGATTCGAGCTTCATTGTAATCGGCGTCACTCACTTCAATCTTTGAAAGCTGCAGTATCGATTTCACGCGGTTTGGATCGTGGTCAATTGCTCTGCTGAAGTAGTACTTCGCTTGGTCGGTATTGCCAGCCTTAAATGCGCAAAACGCGGCGTTTTCATAACTTGCAGACACCAAGTAGTAGTAGGGTTGGTCGATGGCGCGATTGAAGTAATTATCGGCTTGTTCGTATTCGCCCTGTTTACACAAGAAGGTACCGTAGTTGTTCAATACATTGCCATTTCTTGAATCAAGACTGAGTGCTTTGCGGTAAGTGCTTCTCGCTTCATCTACTTCACCCACTTGTTCGTAGTAATGCGCCATTGAAAGCCGAGCACGGTAGTAGCTAGGTGCGTGTTTAATCGCGAGCTCAAGGTTTTCACGCGCTCTCACCATATTGCCTTGTCCCATATAGCCCAAACCTAATTCGATTCGAGATTCAGACATCGCGATAGGATCACTTTCAATCTTTGGCGGTCCTTCAGTGACAGAGACACAACCGGCCAAGGAAAGCGAGGCAAGTAGTACCACACTTGATAACGAAAGAGGGCGGGACAACGAAATCGGATTTGAAAATGATGGCTTGGCAGGCATGTGAAGCTCCTTATGAACACCAACCCATCATATGAAATCAAACCCATTGAAGTCGTAAATCTATCATGGAATGCGACCCACACACCATAAAAAAACCGCGTCCAATTCGTCGTTTTATCAACAACATACTGAACACGGTTTATGTGTTTGTGAATCGGAAGAAAGAACTTAATCGTCTTTGGTAAAGTTGTCTTCGCTGAAATGATCCAGATCGTAAGGCGTTTGTTGGTAAACGCAGTAGTTTAGCCAGTTTGAGAACAACAAGTGTCCGTGGCTGCGCCAGCTTGCAACCGGTTTGTTGTCTGGATTGTTATTCGGGTAGTAGTTGATTGGTATCACAGGCTCCATGCCTTCACCCAAATCTCGAATGTACTCATTGTGAAGTGTGTGAGAGTCGTACTCAGGGTGACCCGTTACAAACACGTTTCGCTTATCTTTGGTTGCTGCTAGGTATACGCCTGCAACATCAGAAGTTGCAAGAACATCAAGGTCAGTATGTTCCGCTAAGTACTCTTGAGAGAAGTCCGCATAGCGAGAGTGCGGAGCTAAGAATGTATCGTCGAAGCCACGTAAAATAGGGTGGTATGGGTTATGTATCTCGTGGTTATAAACACCAGACAGCTTCTCTTTACGAGTGCGTTTTGGCAAATCATATAATAACTTCAAACCAGCCTGAGCCGCCCAACACACGTATAGCGTTGAAGTAACGTGCTTGTTTGCCCATTCCATGATGGTTTTCAGGTGATCCCAGTAGATCACATCTTCAAATTGAACCAAGCCAAGCGGCGCACCAGTGATGATCAATCCATCAAAGTTTCTTTCTTTGACCATTTCAAATTGGCGGTAGAAGTTATCAAGGTGTTCAGTCGGTGTGTTTTTACTTGGTCGGTCATCAATGCGCAGCAGCTCTACATCCACTTGCAATGGGCTGTTCGATAGTAGGCGTAAAAATTGAGTTTCAGTTTCAATCTTCTTCGGCATTAGGTTGAGGATCAAGACTCGAAGTGGACGAATTTCCTGTGTCGATGCTCTTGATAACGGCATAACGAAGATGTTTTCTTCACGAAGAACATCGGATGCTGGCAATTGGTCTGGAATGCGAATAGGCACAGCTTTCTCCCTAAGCTAGATATGTAGACGTCTATACATCTAAATCTATAGTAGTTTGATACGCTTGTCGATATGCAAAATGGATAGATGTAAATTATTTGTGTTTTCTATCAGAAGCAATCCACGCGCTTCGAGGGGAGTCTCATTGTATTAAGTGATTGTCTGAGTCGTGTGTAAGTACTTGGTTTTCGTATGCTGAGCAGAGGCAGTTATCAGAGCAACTCGTTACTATTTACGATAAACTCATGTTTTCAAATTAGCCTGTACAGTGACAGATGAAGTTAATACTCATTCGAGGGTTGCCCGGTTCTGGCAAATCAACAAAAGCAAAAACCTACGATGCATTGAATGTCGAAGCCGATATGTATTATGTGAATGAGCAAGGTGAGTACCATTTTGATCCTAGGCAGCTGCGACAAGCTCATGAGTGGTGTCAAAACACAGCTGAAAACGGCTTAAAGCAAGGGTTTGATGTGGTTGTTTCAAATACCTTTATTAAGCATTGGGAAATGAAAGCCTACCGCCAACTTGCACTCAAATATAAAGCAGAATTAATTATCGAAGTGTGCCGAGAGCAATATGGCACTATTCACGACATTGAACCTTCAGTAATTAAGCGTATGGCGAAAGACTGGCAAGAATAGCCTCGTTCTTCTTCTGCTTGCGTGGCTGAATGGCAAATAGAATTAAATTAATAGAACAACTTCAAGGTAACGATTGAAATGGCAAAGCGCTCTGTTGTGGTCGACATGACTTCTTATGGTATCTATTCCACATGGGATTCAAAATCTAAAGATCTTCCAAAAATCCAAGAGTTCACCACCACCGTTGATGCTGAAATCGACGTAGAGTTTGGCTATATCCTGAATATCAAAAAAGCCAAAGGTGAGAAGATCCGTTACTGCATTTATCACCCAAACATCACCACAGACAAAGGTGAAGTGCTCGAACCGTTTGACGGTGAGGAGTATGTCGGTAACAATGACTGGGATTTCTACTTAGGTGACACTATCTGGGCTCCTGTCTCGAACAAGCTAGGAAAGTGGCGCATGACGGTTGAGCTAAAAGGCAACATCATCGCCGACAAGACATTCGACCTAGTAGCAAAAGACGAAGGCCAATTCTGGAAGCGTAGAGGGTTTTAGATTCGACCTTCTATGTTCACCTAAACAACAAAAAGCCGAGCATCGTGATGATGTCTCGGCTTTTTTCATTGTGCTAGATAGAAGTGACTACCTAACTAATGGATTCGATTATTGCGTTACGTAAGCCACAACAAACTCAGTGATTGCGACCATGTCTTTCACTGCAATGTACTCTTCAGTGGTGTGAACTTTCGCCATACCAGTAGAAAGGTTAACTGTTGTCAGGCCTTTTGCGTTGAAGTTGTTTGCATCGCTACCGCCGCCAGTGCGTTTAGTGTTCGCTGTGACGCCAAGCTTCTCAAACGCCGATTTGATAGAAAGAATGTGCGGATGATCGTCTGCAATAACGAATGCATCGTAAGCACGAGTTGATTCGATTTCTACTTCAGCGCCGAACTGCTTAGCACTTTCTTGGAATGTAGAGATCATATGTTCAACTTGAGCCGTTAGCTTTTCGCCGTTTAGAGAACGTGCTTCAGCCACGACTTTAAGCTCTGGCATTACGATGTTAGTTGCTTGACCACCTTCAACAATACCAACGTTTGCTGTCGTTTCTTCATCGATACGAAGTAGGTTCATCTTAGTGATAGCGTCTGCAGCAACTTGAATTGCGCTGATGCCTTCTTCTGGTGCTAAACCAGCGTGAGCAGGGCGACCTTTGATTTTAGCAACAATCTTCTGCTGGCCAGGCGCTGCGTTTACGATAGTGCCAATTGGACCGCCTGTATCAAGTACGATTGCGTGCTCAGATTGAATGTAAGACATATCGAAGTTCAAAGAGCCGAACAGACCGCCTTCTTCGAATACAGTAAATGCAATCTCGATAGTTTTGTGCTCTTGTCCTTCAGCTTTAATGCAACGAACCGCTTCCATGATAGCTGCGATACCAGACTTGTCGTCACCACCTAGAATTGTGTTGCCTTTTGAACGGATGATACCGTCTTCGATGATTGGCTCAATGCCGATGCCTGGCGTTACTGTGTCCATGTGGCAGCTGAACACTGTGCTACCTGGAAGAGTGCCATCTAGACGAGCGTAGATGTTGAAACCATTAGACACTTCTTCAGGAACCGCCAGTTTGTGAACTTCAAAACCTAGTTCACCGAGTTGCTCAGCCAAAGCTTCAGCAATCGCTTTTTCGTTACGAGATTCACTATCAATTTTCACTAGATCGCAGAAATGTTCTACAAGACGTTGTTCATTAATTTGGGTCATTGTTAATTCTCATTATGCTTCCGCTTGTTCAAAAAGAAGCCGCGGAGGTAGGAACAGGAAAATCACTATAACGCCAATGAGGTAGATGATTGTCTGAGTTAAATCAAGAAAGTTGCCTGATTATTCTAATTAATGAGAAAAACCCAATTCAGATCCACCAGTGCGCAGGATTTTAATCTGTATATCTGTCGGGTATAATGTTTGACCGCTCTTAAAAAACGTCAATAAAATTGGAATTCAATCAATAATGGCCCTGATAAATGAATAGAAACAATGTGTTAGGTTCATTCCTTTTCGTGGTGCTGATGAGTATTGTGCTGGGGCTGTATTTGCTCTATCCAACTTATGACGACGATTTAAAGCATATTCGCCCTGAAAACCCGAGTGTTTATAGTCCAGAGAAAGAGTTATCACTCTCTCAATATGGATCTGCGTTGATCGATATTCTCGATGTATCTCGTGGTGACCCTAATTTAGCTTCCCTACAACTTGAGGCTCTCCAAGCCAAGTTCCCAGACCAAGATAAAGCCATCTATCGTGCTTACGAATTGATGATTTTGTCGAACCTCGCGCAACATAAGTTGGATACCAAAGCGGTTTCCGAATACGTCAGGCAGATTAAAGCACTCGCACAACACGAACATATGGGTTGGTTAAAGGCCCAATCTCTCGTTGAATTAGCGATCGAATACATCAGTACGGGTGAGCTAGCGGAATCTGAAATCCAAATCAGAGCTGCGATAGATATCGCAGAATCGCTTCACTATGAAGAGTTGTTGATTAAGGCCTATAACACGGCTGGTGTCATCAATAACATCCGCAATGACTTTCCTGAAGCTCAATACTTTTTCCATAAAGGTTTAGACCTTGGTAAGAAGTACCCTCATCACATCTACAACAGCAAGTTAGTGTCAAATATGGCACTGCTTTATATCTATTTGGAAGACTGGCCTAAAGCGCTCAAGCTGATTAAAAGAGCCAAAAAGCTCTATTACAAGAGTGGGCTACTCGAAGCGTCTACCATCGGCGTGCTGCATGTGAATGAGTCTTTTGCTTATCTGCGCAGTGGTGATTTAGTCAAAGGCCGAGAAGCATATCAAAGTGCGGCTAAGCTAAATGGCGATAACGTGAGTGAACGATACAAAATCATCCTATTAAAAGCAGAGAGTGATGTGTTGTTGGCGGAAAAGAACTTTGAGTCAGCACGACAAGTCGCAAACTTGTGTCTTAGATACCCAGGCGTGGACAAATACACACTTCAATTGGGGCAGTGTTACCTAAATAGAGCCTTAGCGAACATTGGTTTGAACCAAGATAATTTTGTTTTTGCTGATCTAAAGCGATCGTCTGCAATGTTCGATGTTGTGGGGACTCGCAGCTGGAAGGTCCTCGGCTTAAGAACACTTGCTGAATACTATGATTCAAGAGGCGACAGCGAGAACGCACTTCGCTACTTCAAGCTCTATTACAAGGGTAATAAAGCGCTGCTATTTGATAAGCGCCAGAGTGATATCTTTTTACTCGAGCAAGATTTCGCTACGGCATCATTAGCTCAAGAAAACGAACTGCTTAACGCAGAAAAAGAGTTGGGTGAGCTGACATTAGATAAGCAGCAATTACGGAATCGAATCGTCGTCGCTTTGGGTATCATGGTGATGATAAGCGCCACGTTACTATTGATAAGGTTACGCTCGATCCAGAAGACCAACAAAGAACTACTTAAGCAATCAACAAGATGCGAACTGACAGGCTTATACAATAGGCGTTACTTAGAGCAACGGTTAACTCAGCCGATGCCACATCATTTGTCGTCGTTTGGGTATACGCTCGCTATTCTAGATTTAGACCGCTTCAAACAAGTTAATGACACTTATGGCCATGATATTGGTGACCAAGTGCTGGTGGAAGTCGCTAAGCGTTTAGAGAAAATCTTATCAACAAACGATGTAGTGGCAAGATGGGGTGGGGAAGAGTTTGTTTTGTTGCTGTCTGGTTCCATTGATCCTGAGCAACAGTTGAACGTTATCCGTTTAGCTATTTCTGAAACACCCATTGATACGCACTCCGGCTCTTTAGACCTCACCACATCGATAGGAGCGTCGATTGGTATTGTTCATGAGCAACTCAATCAAGATACTTACAAGAAGTACCTCAAAGCCGCGGATGATGCACTATATCAAGCGAAAGAGTCGGGTAGGAATCAAGTCATCATTGCTGAAAGTTAATCGCTAATCTGGAAACAAAAAGCCATTCTGATCTTCGTGAGATAAGAATGGCTTCTGGAACACTCTGAGATCGCTAATATCAAAATTTGAGTGAGAAGTGGGGTTTACTTAGCGATATGTCGAGTTTATCTATATCAACATTTTCTAAATGAGTTACTTAGCGACACCTTGAAGCATTTCAACCAATTCGCCTTCTGTCGCTGGTTCGCTAGCGAGTTCAATCACAGCCGAAGCTCCTCCCTTTAACATGTAGGCTTGGGTTCCGCAGTGGTCATAGTGGAACCATTTACCATCTACACATACGTCGGTATAACATCTTGGGTCTTGTTTAAGTTCCATATCAATTTCCTTATTAACATTTGCCTAACGTTTTTCAGACTAGTTGATCACAAATCTAGGTAAATTGATCTAAATCAATCTAGAGTGTAATTGATGATTTAATTATCAAAATAAGAGAGGTGTGTCTAGCGAAGGAGCGACCTCTCGTTGGGCACTGCGCTCAAAGGTCGTGATTCTGGTTGGCAACTCTCGCTCTTTTGCTTGCCAGGTGATGCTTTTCTACATACGCTAGCTACTCTCTTAATCCCTATGAAGACTTGATTGTGTTGGAAAATGACTAATATCTTTATCGTTGTAATTGTTCTGGTTGTGTTCTTTTACTTTATTCAAAAGTATGTGGTGAAACACGATGACACCAAAGACCACGCTTATCAGAAGAAAGGCGCGTTGATGTCGGCGCAACAGGCGACATTCTATAATGCGCTAAAATCAGCTGTGGGCAACCATGGGGAAGTGTTTGCTAAAGTCAGCATGTCGAACGTACTTGTTCCTGCTAAGACGAACAATAAGAAGAATTGGTTTATCGCCAACAACAAGATCTCACGTAGTTACTTCGACTTTGTTGTTTGCGACCCGCGAACGCTAGAGCCCCGCGTTATTATCGAACTTGATAACGGCAAAGAGCTCAATAAAGGGAAAGTCGATCGCGAAAAGCTACTAATTCACGTGTGTAAATCGGCAGGTTTACCTCTGATTGGTGCATCTATTAAACACAGCTACCAAGTGAGCCGTTTGAAGAGCTTACTGGCAGCACACATCGATTTAATCGAGCCATCAAAAGAAGTGCGATTTTGTAAGAAGTGTGGTAGCCCAATGATCATCAAACTGGCAAGCCAAGGCGATTACAAAGGCCGACGCTTCTTCACTTGTAGCCGCCAGCCAAACTGCACCTATACCGAAAACTACAACGTTGTATTCGATGTTGAAGAATAGTTGGTATCGATAGTAATGCATCCGGTTGGACTCGATTCAATCGCTTAGATACGAATAAGTTATACAAACTAAAAAGCCGAGCATTGATTATGCTCGGCTTTACTAATATTAAGTGGATTGGTTTAGACTAAAACGCGTAACGCATACCGAGCTGTAGCTCATCTTCGTCGTTATCGCCTTGCCCACCTTCGCCCTCGTCTAACATGTTAAACTTATAACTACCAAAGAAGGCCACATCGCCAATATAACGTGCGTATTCTAGACCGATAAAGTTAATGTCGTAATCTGCAATATCGTCAGCTTCAAAGTAGCTGTAGGTCAGGTTGACGGTGTTGACACCAAACGAGTATCCCAAGTAAGCATCGGCAGAATCGTAGTCTGAATCTTTTACGCCTAGACCTGAAATACTACCAAATTGATAGAGTGCGGCGAACCAAACCCCCTGATCGTTGGTGTACTTAACCGCACCAATATAGGCATCAGAAGTTTCTGTATCTGTCCCAACGCCATAGGTTTCATCACTTGACGCATAACCGACGCCAATATCTAACCCAATCGAAGTGCTGCCGGCGACAACTGCACCGAAGCCGTCACTTTGTGCTGATTCACTATCTGAATTGAAATTGCCATCAATTTGAAAGGTGATGTTGTCGCTTGTCAGTTCATAACGTAAAACATTTTTTGCTCGATCAGCAGTCGACACCGTGTATTCATTGATATAGCCGCTGAAGGTTTCAGCCATATCCGTCCAATCGGTTAAGTAGGTAACGGCATTATTTTGGTGGCCATAATAGACGTTACCGTGATTGGTTTGAACACCCGTATATAAGAATCGAGTGTTAATGCCGATATCATCTGATGCGCCATCTTCAGACTCTGTTAGTTCGAATTCATATTTCCCAAAAAAGTAAATATCGTCCGACGCTTTTTGTGTGCCATCGACACTTAAGCGGACACGTGATCTATCACTATAGGTGCTACTATTACCAGCACTTTTATTCGCATCAGAGAAATTCCCTCGAACTTCTGCGCGGCCGCCGATATTGAATACTGTTTCATCTGTCTCATAAATGGTCGCCGCCGATACGGCAGATGTCGATAGTATGCTCACCACTGCAATGGCGATATGTGATTTTTTCATAATTTATTCCCTATTTTTCACACTTGTATTTATCGCAAACCATAAATTCACGTATAGCATTGAATTTAGATTGTTGATTCCTACAGGTTATGAATATAGGCGCGCTTTACCATTATGCAAATTTCATTATGTATTACTGTGCTGTATGTATTCAAAATAGCTATGATGTGTGGGGTTGGGTTTTGAATTGCTTATAGATTGTTGCTCTTGAGGGAGATTAATTGTAGCTGATGTTTTTCGACTATAGAGTGCTATCGTATTTATGTATGTTGGTAATAACCCGGCCACTTTATATGAAAAATCCGAATTTAGTCATTGCGGCCTAGTAATTCGATGACGACGATTACAAAATCGTGGTGATTTTTATGAATGATGTATTTCAGTGAGTTACAAAGCCTTTGCGTGCCTTTCACTTATAATGATCAAAATACTACGGTAACCCAGTGGGCAAGCAAAATTTTTGACACTAAATATAGGCATTGATCTATACCTGTATGGTTACTGTAAAGACCAAGAAAAACGGTATAGACAACAAAAATCCCAAATTGAACACATTAGGTTAGTTAATTGGTTGTCATCAAGGATTAGAATTTTTTCTAACTAAACTTTGTTTTTCAGCGGTTTGACGATAATCTGGGTGTAAAATCGACATGTTGTTATGTCTTTGATTGCAAAGTGAGCAAACGAATCGCAAGATGCCAGTTAATACTTGCACCATCTGTTTATCATGGATATCATCGTTGGCGTTCTAAGGGAATGCGTCCGTAGCTCAGTTGGTTAGAGTACCGCCTTGACATGGCGGGGGTCGGTGATTCGAGTTCACTCGGACGCACCATTCCTTATTTAGTTTTTATTGCATAACTATTGAGTTTGTCACAATGGTAGTAATAAGAAATTAGAACATCGCCCGCTTAGCTCAGTTGGTTAGAGTACTTGCATGACATGCAAGGTGTCACTGGTTCGAGTCCAGTAGCGGGCACCAAATTCGTTCTTTCTGAACAAGCAAAAAGCCCACCTAGCGTGGGCTTTTTTGTGTCTGTAATATTTACATAGTTATTCATTTCGTATCAGCCTCAATAGTTTTGTCTCAGCTGACTCTTGTCTGGTTAGGCACAATCGACAGGTTTTTTGCCTATGCTGTGCCCAGGTTCAACTAACACGGCTAGTTTAGGCTGCCGCTACGCTCTCACCACTAAGAACTTAAATCTCAGCATAATCTTGGGCAAAAGTGAGTTACGAACTAGAGAGTACTCTGATTTTTCGGATTACTTCTAGTATTGCATCATTCGCTCCGCCTACATGTAGTTGGAGATACCCCCTTATCCACTACACTTTTTCCAGCAGCAAACGAAATAATTAATCAAGTAACTAATGTGACGAGTGGTTAGCAACATTATATTTAGATAGCTCCAGTACTTTTCGGCTCACTGTTAGCCATACTTAGACCTAGATAATGTTTATTAACGTCTACAAAAATCGAAACTCTCTTATGTGTTAGACAGGTTTCAGGCTGATATGCGTATTTTTATCTGAAGTGTCAAAGCCTGGCGCTAAGCACATGGACGTCAGACTGGCCAGCTCATAGCGATTAGCTAGGTGCAGTGGAAACTGCACCGCAGGTAGTGCAGCTTCGGCCGAACAATCGACACGCCATTCTTGCAGGCAATACCCGGCCATAGCTGCGCTGATACGTAGATTCAAAACTGGTTTGTTTTCCAAGCCGAGATCCAGCCGGATGGCCTCTGGCTGATGATGATTCGGGTGAGGGACCAAAGTTAGAACCACTTCGGTAAGCCACTCACTGTCCACAGGAAGTGGCGACGGGATCGGAACAGTGTCAACTACCTGTTTGAACCTGCTGAGCCTAAACACACGGAACTCACCTGACTCACCGGCTGAAAAGTCAAAGGCTCGGCAGTACCAATTACCCAAACTGTTGAAAAAGTGGGTTGGGGCTAAAAGGCGCTCACACGCACCTGAGCTCAGCGATAAGTACTGAACGGTAACCGCAGAGCTACGGCATGCAGCCGATGTCAGCGTACGTACTTGTTCCGGATCCAACGCAGGTGCAATTCCTGCGGGTAAGTTGGCAGGAACAAGCGGCGACGATATGTATCGTGTTATTAGACCGGTTGAGATTAAGTCCAAGCCCGCCAGGGGATCATGCGAGAACACCGGAATATAGCCAGATTCGGCGACATAGAGCTTTTCTGAGTGCTTGTAAGTCAGATTGTGAGGCCAGCGGCGGACATACTCGCCAAAAGTGCGCGATGCGGTAGCCACACTGATTTGTGCAAACTCCATCAGGTCATTCCGGCTAACCTGCCCGCAGAACGCCAAGTAGAAATCAACACAGCGCAGATTTCTTTCCATGCTAGTCGACATCTGGTTCTCCATAAATTCTTGAAATAATTGCATCATATTCCAAATGACACTCATCTTCAATGGTTTACAGTATCAAATGATTCGAATAAAATGTTGGTACCGTACTAAAATTGAGCAGGTTTACCCATGAAGTGGACGATTGAAGAAGATTTAAAACTCCTAACCATTGTTCGCCAACGCTTTCCGGAGTTGGTCAAGCACACCCGACTGGATGCAGGCATGGCCTTTAGCCAACAGTTGAATATCGACTTCAATTCGCCACACCGCGATGCAGCAGCGCTGTTATTTCGCCTTGAGGGTGCCAAGATCCTGGCCAAGGCTAGCCGCCCAACGGGTGACGCCAACAAACAACGCTTTTGCTGCCTGCTCGCGGACGACCTGGCGCTGTATGACTACAGCGTCACACTGCCTACGCTGAAGCGGGCGCTGAACCCTCAGACTGTTAATGCGGTACTACACCACTTTTCTGTGAGCGACCCGCATCAGCCGCTTTCCGATACGATCGGAGAGATCTCTGCAACCTTATTCTTGGTGCCGATGCAGGTGGAAAAAGTGCTTATCGAGCACAACCAGCTGGTCATTAATCGCTATCGCCAGTGTGAGCGAGCTGAAGCTGCGCGAGCTAGCCTCGGCCTTAGCGACCTGATCACCAAACAGACTCCGGCCGCCAAGCTCGTCGACGACATCAATAAATGTCGCGCTCGAGCCTCAAAGCTATACCATGTGCACGAGCGTGACGGCGCAGAGGTGCTCTTCAGCTCTGACGGCACCGGATTTGGTAAGAGCTACGGCGTGATCCAGGGTTACGTTGAGTACATCGAACGCTTCGCAGAAACCCAGGCTTCTGACTACCTGTTCCCAGAGGGTGGCTTCACCAATCTGCTGTTCATGTCGCCACAGAAGTCGCAAATCGACCTCGAACGTAGTCAAAAAAACAAAATTCTGGCCGCCGGCGGTGAGTTCATCTGCGTACTGGCACGCAAGGACATCGCTGACCTCGACTTCGTGGACTGGGCCTCTGGCAAGAAAAACCGCAAACGCTATAACCAGTGGTACGAGGGAGCGAAGGATAGCTCTTACATCAAGTCCGCGATGCGCACACTCAACTACCTAATGATCCAAATCGACCGTTGTGAAGAGCAGATCGAGCGACTTTCTGCCTTCGGCACGTTAGACGCGATCCAAGACAAAGAGATGGCGGAAGATCAGCTCAAGAGCTACCGCAACAGCCTTCGTTCCACGATCGAGTCCGCCTGCAAGGCGCTGTTTGATGCCAGCAGCTCGGAAAATCCAATCCGTGACTATGTTGGCCGCGGCATTCAAGCTCGCCGCGAACGCCTGCACAAAACCGAACAAGTTGAGGCCGAGGGCAAGAATGCACCGAAGATGAGCGTGCACGAAGTCTACTTCGAGCTGATCAAGCAAGTATTGCCATTCGAGGTCTGTAAGTTCCGCCCTTCTGTACTGCTAATGACCACCAACAAGTTCGACACATCGACCTACCGTCTGGCGCCGCGTCAGCGGGGTGAAGGAATGCGCTTTGAGTCGGTGGGCTTCGACCTGCTGATTGGTGGCAAGGTGAAGCCGGAAAAGCCACAGATCAGCACCGTTGCTGCTGAAAGTCACGCGGTGCAGGTCGACTATCTGCGTAACGAACACTTCAAGAGCAACCCGGATTGCCCGTTCCGCCGCAACAACATTCGCTTCACCGTGGTGGTAGACGAACTGCACGAAGCCTATACCCGCCTCGAAGACAGCTGCCATGTCAAACTAGTCAAACAGGAAAACAACCTGGCGCATGTGCTCTCGGTCACCGGGCGCATCTACAACGCGGTTCTTAGTTTAGAGCGCCGGGAAAAACCTCACGAAGAGCAAACTACCTTCGAGCAGGAGAAGGTCAAGTTCATCACGGCCTTGCGCGAGCTGCTTGCCGACAAGTGCGAGCTGTCACCAGGAACGACTCTGGGCTCTGTACTGGAAATGTTCCGTGACCAGCTGGGTGCGTTTGAAGTTAATGGTGACGCTGCGGAGCGCATCATCTCAATCACCCGCAATGTCTTCAGCTTCAATGCCAAGATGTACGTCAACGAAGAGGGGCTAAAGCGCATCCGAATGCGCAACAGCGAAGACGACGTCACCCGCACGGAGCTGTATTACGAGGTCGAGGGCGACACCACCGACGCTAACCCCACACTGCACGATCTGTTCCAGCTGATCTCAGCTATCTTGGCTGCCTGCGCCCAGATCACTAACCGCCATTTCAAGCGCTGGGTGAAGAACGGTGGCCAGGATAACGCTAGTAGCCAGAACACCCCTCTGGGCCAGTTTGTCGATGCCGCCAACAACGTTGCCGGTGAAGTGCGCCACATCTTTGACCGCACTACCGATGAAAACTTGCTGATTGACCATTTCTACACCTATCTGCAGCCGAAGACTGTGTTCACCATGACTCCGGTGACCGAGCTGAACTACGTGAACAAGGGGGCAGAGCGCACTGTGATCCTGGCCTTCGAGATGGATCTGGTGAAAGAGTTACCTGAAGCGATGCTGCTACGCCTACTGACTGGCACTGAGAATAAGGTGATCGGCCTGAGTGCCACCAGTGGCTTTAGCCACACCAAAAACGGTAATTTCAGCCGTCACTTTCTGCAGCGTTACGCCCGCGACCTGGGCTATCGTGTGGTCGAGCGCGAACCTGCAGACATCAGCATGCTCAAGGAGCTTCGCGAACTGCGAGCCCGTATTCGCGATGCTCACTTCAAGGTCTTTGATGCTGAGCTACCGGTACTGACCGATACTTACCAGTGCTGCGAGACCTTCCGAGCGGTGTACGACGACATCTTCAGCGCTCTGCGTGAACCACTGGAGTACGCTCTGAGCAACCCCTACAAGCGGCGCCAGCACTGCCGTGAACTGGAAGCGCTGCTTCTCGCCGCCTACGAAGGCAAAAACAGCCTAATCTTGTCGCTCTCCGGCGGTTTCAAAAACGCTTTCGCTCGCGCCTACCGCCAGCATCAGACCGCATGGCGCAAGCAGTACGGCATGAGTTCCAAGTGTGACGAAAAGCATGAGAAGCAACATGACCAGATCCTGACCTTTACCCCGTTTCAGGGACGTCACACGATCCATCTGGTGTTCTTTGACTCGCCGCTGGCCAATGTAGAGGATATCAAGCGGGAAACCTATGTCAGGGACGACAATAGCGTGCTGGTGTTCATGAGCACCTACAACAGCGCGGGTACCGGCCTCAACTACTTCGTCAAGTACCATGATGGCGACATCGAAGATGCAAATGTGCCGCGCCTGGACGTCGACTTCCAGCACCTAGTGCTGATCAACTCATCGTTCTACAGCGAGGTGATGGGCAACGGTGCCAACCTCAACAGTCTGCCCAACTACGTCAGCGTGCTAAAGCACCTGGCCGATGACATCGCCGGTCACCAGATGGCCGACTTTAGTGTCAACTTTGCGCAAGGAGACAACTATCGCCTGCTGATGGCCGAGCATGGCATGAGCTTGTTTAAGGTGATTGTCCAGGCGGTGGGGCGGGTCGAGCGCCGTGATACCTTGCTGAACACTAAGATCTTCCTTCCCAGTGACGTTATGCACAACGTGGCGTTCCAGTTTGCGGGATTAAGCGAGGACGCTGGCAACGAGGTGGTGCTGGAGAGCATGTCCCTGCTCAACTACCGTCTCAAGGAGTTCTGTGAAGAGCTTAGCCGAAATCATTCTTTCGACAGCGCGGAGTTGCGCCGTACGTTTGAACAGTCAGTATTGAACGATGGCCGCCGGATCGACGCTGTCCACAAACGTGTCCTGAAGAGCGATTGGATGAACCGTGTGCGTGGTGGTGGCTTTGAATACCTAGATCTGTGCAACCTGTTCCGTGATCGTGACTCTTTCGCCAACCCTGAGCGCTGGCTGGAGAAGTTGCAAGCCCATCCCCAGTATGCCGTCAACCGTCAAATGCAGTCGATCCATGACAAGTTGTTCATCTCGCGCCGCCAGGGCAATCAGCCTATCTTGTTGTGTCATAAGCGCGGCCCTGATGGACTGGCCCATCCTGACTACTCGGCCTTGTCCGACTTTGCCGGCGGAGCTCGTGAGTACCGCCCTGAGCTGACCATCTTCCCGCAGTACAGCAAGGACGTCGACTTCACCCCAGGAAACCTGGTGGGAGAGCTGATGCGAGAATGTGCCGACATCCAGAAAACGGCGTTTGCCAAGGTGGTACCGCACCCTAAGCTGGTGCCACTACTCAAAGGCAATGTTGGCGAATACTTGTTTGACAGGGTGTTGGCTCATTACGGGGTGCTGCCGCTCGACGACATGCAAGTCTTTGAGAGACTAGAGCCGTTGGTGTACGAATTCTTCGACCGCTTTATCGAGGTAGGTGATGATCTGGTCTGTGTTGACGTCAAGCGTTGGGCAACCAAGCTGGACGATTTGACGCGGGCGGAAGACACCCTAGAGAAGAGCGATAACAAGATCCGTCAGATCCGTGACATCGCCAGCCAAGCTGCAGACCTAGATGGTCAAGAGCAAGTGCGGGCGGCGTTGGCCGGTCGCTACCAGCGCATCAAATTTGTCTACCTGAACGCGGCCTACAGCCAGAACCCGAACAACCTGATGTGGCAAGATAATGTGGATCATACCATCCACTATCTAAATCTGCTTCAGGCCGACCACCAATATTATCAGCCGCTGGATCGCGAGCGTCTACGACGTCAGGACAAGTCCAAGCTGGACACTACTATGCACATCAACCCGATGCTGGACACCCTGCTCGGACGGTAACCTACAAATAACCGGCGGCCTGCGGGCCGCCTTGAGGATAATAATGTTCCCCAATCTACAAAAACTGACCGATACCCCGATTGCTCGCACTAACCTGATCCAGCTTGAAGAGGCGCCGTTGGCCACCATTCGCCGCTTGCTAGCGCCTGTCTCTGATCTGTACGTGATCGATTTTGGATTGCAGCGTTTCAACAAGGAGCGAAAAGAGAAGAGCCGAGACTATCACGCACGCGTTCATCGTGAGGTCAAGGTGCAACTTCGGCAGACGCTGGGGCTAGATGCCAAAGACGACGTGAAGTATGAGTTGCACCGCCTCCCCAGCGGCCAGCACGTCTATTTTTACCTGGCACCTTCCGCGGCTCGACACACGCCGGCTCACCAGTCGCTATCGACGCGTATTGAACAAGTATGTCAGCAACTGACTGCCAACGAGCAGAGCCTGGCACGCTTGATCCAGGGATTGTTCGGTCTGCACTTGAAGATGATACTTCTGGAACAAGCAGCTGACCGTTTCGCAGTGTGTCCCGTCTACTTCAACGCGGTGATGTACCTTAACGCTCGCCTGAGCCAACCGGTCACCAAGAAAAATGGTACTGGGGTGATGGAGGCTTTCGAACTTGATGTGTTTGCCTCAGAGGAGCGTGAGCTCGCGTTCACCTTGTACAAGCGCAAATTCCTGGTTGAGCCCGCTGAAGAGCTGCACTTGGTTCTGAATGATGACAAGGTATGGTTCAACACCGATAGTGGTCGGGTAAAAGCCCGACGCAAGCTCGATGCCCGTGACACTAAGCTGGAGTTTTTCCGCGAGCGCAGCGGCTATGGTGATTGTCAGGCCTACACCTACAATGTAGTGATGAATGCTGTGGTCGAACGTCTCATCGAACTAGAGATCCCCCACGCGCCAATACCATTTCAGGCTACCTACGAGGTCAATCAATTTGTAACCGACCTAGATCAGCAACTGGCCAATACTCTACTGGTAGTGAACAACGGCGTAGATTTCAGCGCCACGCAAGAGGCCTACTTCTTCAACGCTCTAGCCACGCAGCTGCCTGGGTACCAGCTGTGGCCCGTAGACTCGTTGGAGCAGGCGAAGAAAACCCGATTCTCCGAATTGCCGTCAAATACCTCGGTAATGGTGCTTAACCCGGTGGAAGATGATACTAGTAACAGTATTCGCCAGCTCTGTGATGGTACTGCTGAACATGGCAACTTCTTTGCAGCGTATGACACAGACCGGAAGCAATCTGGTTTACGTTGGGACACTTACACCCAGCTCAAACTAGATCGTCTGCATGGGTGGTTGCAACAAGAACCACTACACGTGGCCCTGCAAGGCATGAACATAGATAGCAAGCTGCTTGAAGCTATCAACTATATCGATGAGCTGTCCAAAGCCAACCCAGAGCAATACAGTGCCGATCTGGCAAAGCCCAGAAGCCGCCTGAAGTCTGCGGTTAACTTGGTAAATAGCAAGATCTGTCGGACTAAGACTGAACTGTGGTTCAAAGAGAGCCTGCTCACACAGTGCCATATCCAGTTGCCGAACATCGCGACAGGGCGCTATACAGCGTTTGCAGTGCGCTCGACGGATAACGGCACCACGTTGCTTGGGCACGTTGAGTTGATGTCAGACGGTAACCAGCTGAGAGTGGCAAATACTGGGGTCACAGAGGGTGATCTGGAGTGGCTGGCTGTCGAGCATCCGGCACTGGCGAGGTTGAAGAAACTATTCAACAATAGTTTCTACCTTTATGACCACGCTGCGGATGTGCTGCTCACCACCTACAACAGTGTGCGGGTGCCGCGCCTGATCGGCCCAAGCCACCTAGACGTGGTGGACTTGTACTCCTTTCAGGAGCAGGAAAAGAAGCAGACCGAACGCGATGGGGGTAAGTTCAGCGATTACGCTATCACACGTTCGGCCAAGGTGGAGTTGAACGTGCTGCCCTACCTGATGTCGCCTGGTCGCTCGATTCACGATCCGCTGACTAAGTCGCAGAAGATGAAGCATCACCATACGTACCTGCAGCCGCATGACTACGGACTCTATGTCTTGGTAAGCGACTCTCAACCAGCAAACCCGTCAATGGCGCGGCCCAACCTGGTAGAGAACCTACTAATTTGGGATGCTAAGGGCGAACCTTTGGATGTGTTCACCAACCCACTAACCGGTGTCTACCTCAACTCTTTCACTCTTGATATGCTGAAAAGTAGTGACAGCAGCAAGAGTTCGATTTTTGCTAAGTTAGCTCGTCTGATGGTGGAGAATTAATACGGTTAAACCTTATTCAAGGCTGAGGGTATGGGGCTGACGCGTAGTAGCACTTTAAATAAAGTGGTCATGAAGATAACTGATATTAAACTGTGTATCGATATGGGTGGCACTGAAATTTTAACGTAAATTAAACGGGCATATAGCCTTTACAAAATCAGGCTAAGTTAAACAGCCTAGTTTGGTGAAAACGCTATTATCACCCAAATGCCCACCCGACAAGGGCAGTCATTTAGACTACCTTTTGTATAAATCACATAGATTAAGTTAATCCGAATTAATTATTAATAATTAATTCGGATTATTTGTTCTAACTCACTTTGGGGCGTGCGACGTGAAGTCGTATGAAGCGCTGTTCACCGTTTAATGTGTGAACCATCTGTATCACCAGATGAACCTAAGGCTCTGAATAAAGTAGCGAGCCTGACAATGTAACGAAGGTTGGTCATAGACCAATCGGGATCAAAATCGTGAGAGGACGATCCTCCTGATAACCACAATCGGGTGAGTGCTACGTAGTCAGCATGATGAACATAAGTGAATCCGCATAAGGTGCGTTATGTTATGAAACAGCGGAAGTGGTTAATACGCTGTGGCCAAAAGGCACGAGAGTCGGAAAGGGATTGCCCCATGCTCTTTCGTGATCGTCGAACTCTCCGCACTATAGCGGGCATCTACACTGACACTGCGCAACATACGGAACACGGTAAGCCTGTATCACTCCCTCCGGGAAAGCCTTCGCGGCCGATAGTGATGCAGGTATAGGAGGTTGGAAAAAGCGAATGCTGCATTGTAACGATGCAGATACAGACTTGTGTCTGGTCACGAAAGTGAGCCCACTTCCGACTGGTCTCCCGTTGCGAGAGAATTTGAAGAACTTTATTCAAGGAGAAATGCAAATGATGATCTCAAAAGAGATTAGTGCCGCTCCTGACAGCGCTCAATGGCAGTCAATTGACTGGAAATCTGTTGAGGCGCATGTATTAAAGCTTCAGATGCGTATCGCAAAGGCAACGAGAGAAGGTAAACGTGGCAAAGCGAAAGCATTGCAATGGATACTGACTCACTCTCGTTCAGCAAAGCTTCTTGCTGTTAAACGAGTATCGCAAAACAAAGGCAGTAAAACGTCTGGAATAGACGGTGTCATTTGGAACACAGACACTCGTCGCATGAAAGCCGTGCATCAATTGAGTCGAAAGGCCTATCAAGCTAAACCACTCAAGCGTATCTATATCCCCAAAAAGAATGGCAAACTTCGACCATTGGGCATCCCATGCATGATAGACCGAGCGCAACAGGCACTTTATCTATTAGCATTAGAGCCTGTGTCTGAGAGTATTGCCGATCCTAACAGCTACGGTTTTAGACCAAGGCGCAGCACTGCTGACGCAATCGGACAGTGTTTTATCTGCTTAAGTCAGAAACGGTCAGCACAATGGGTTCTCGAAGGGGACATCAAAGCCTGTTTCGACAAAATAGGGCATCAATGGCTGATGGACAATATTGCTGTTGATAAACGTATGTTGGGACAATGGTTAAAGTCTGGCTTTGTAGACAAAGGGCTATTTCAAGACACCGATGAAGGCACGCCTCAAGGCGGGATTATATCCCCAACCTTGATGTTAATGACGCTCTCTGGTCTCGAACAGCAGATTAAGTCTACCGCTCTCAAAAAGGGGGCAAGAGCCAACTTTATTGGATACGCCGACGATTTCGTCGTCACTTGTGCTTCAAAGGAAGTATTAGAGAACGATATCAAACCGTTGATCGCTGATTTCTTAGCAGAAAGAGGCCTAACACTTTCCGAAGAGAAAACGCATATCACTCACATTAATGATGGCTTTGATTTCCTAGGTTTTAACCATAGGAAGTACAAAGAGAAATTGCTCATTAAACCGAGTAAATCGAACACGTTGATGTTCTTGAGTAATCTGCGTGAACTCGTCAAAAAGCACGTAACCCTACAAGTGAATGATCTTATCAAACTGATAAATCCGAAACTTAGGGGGTGGTCGAACTACTACCGACACTGCGTTGCCAAACAAGTATTCGGATATGTAGGCCACAAGCTATTCCATACATTGTGGCACTGGGCAAAAAGACGCCATCCAACAAAGTCTAAAACTTGGATCGCCCTAAAATACTTCATCAACCGAAAAGACCAGTGGCAGTTTCACGGTTGGCAGAAGATCATGGATATGGATTGCCAGTTCAATCTCTTCCAAATAGCCAAAGTGCCAATAGAAAGGCATGTGAAAATCCGAAGTGCAGCGACTCCATTTGCCCCTCGATACCAAGAGTACTTGGTTAAAAGGAAGTCCAAAAGGCTAGCTCGTAACTCTTGGAACGAACCTGCTCCGACTGCTTTATAAGTTGCTGGGTATCAAACGATGCCTTCGTGGAGGCTTGAGCCTAGTGCAGTGAAAGTTGCACGCTGGGTTCTTAGGGAGACGGCACTTGGTAACAGGTGTCGTCCACCCGACAAAACTAAGCTAGCGATTTGCTGTATTCAATAAACTAGCAGTAACTGTACTATTAGGAGAGGGCTTCTTAACCTAAGATAAAGTCCTTATTCCAAACAATAGATCATCTGGAAGGGGAAATTGAAGTGGGATAGTTGAGAGATCGCTATGATCTAGATACGTATCTGACTTGGCTCTTATTCTGGTATGTACTCTATAAGCTCTTCGATCTTGCATTCGAAGAATTTACACAATTCATTCAAAGTGGTCGTTGTGGTTGTATAACCTTTGTTATTAGCAAGCTTTGACATCGCGGAGCTTTGAACTCCAACGGCTTCGGCAACTTCAGATAAAGTAATCTTACGTTTTTCGCGTAACGATTTAATTTCTACTAATTCTTTGATCTTATATTTAATCATATCTATATAATTATTTGGTATATAAATCGTCTTGATGGGACGAATTAATGGTTCTATAGTTTGTCTTGTCAGGACGAAAGTTATTCTTGGCTAGCAAATAAGGAGGTCATTATGGACCAAACATTATTGACTGCAAAAGAGCTCGCAAGTCGTATCAAATTTAGCGCCAACTATATTAACGCGACATTGCGAGACTCTCTTTTCATCGAAGGTACGCATTACATCCGACCTTTCAATGGTCGCAAAATTCTCTACATTTGGGAAGCTATTGAGCGGGATTTGTATCAATCTGCATCTCGAAATCAAAATATAATTCCAATGGCAGGAGGGCGTATCTGTTATGGGTAAAGTACGAGAACGAAATGGAAAACTATTTCTGGATTTTAGGTACAACGATATCCGATGCAGAGAACAGACTGCCTTACCTAATACCATTCAGAATACCAGGAAGTTGCAAAAGCTGCTTAATCAGATAGATGCAGACATAAGACTGGGGTCTTTCGTCTATAGAGATTACTTTCCAAGCTCAAGTAGAGCTGCTCGATTTCTTGAGGAGGACTGTAAGGCCGAAAAGGTAAAGCAAGAAATGTTGGGGAGTTATAAAAGTGCAATACACGAAGCACAAGGTACTTCTCTTATTTCATTAGAAGACTTTGCCGCTGAGTGGTACGAAGAAAACGAAAGTCGATGGAAAGAAAGCTATAAGGAGAGTATTCGTTTATACCTTTACAGATACCTTGTTCCACACTTTGGAAGTACTTCTATTGATCAGATCTCTAGGCCAGATATTTTGAAGTTCAGAGCTGAATTAGCTAAACCAAAATCGGGTAAGAAACTATCAGCAGAGTTTATTAATCACGTGATGACGCCATTAAGGATGATGTTGTCAGAAGCTGCAGATCGTTATGAATTTAGAACTCCGTTTGAAAACATTAAAGCGTTGAGAATTGATAGAAGAGACGTTCAGCCGTTTAGTATTGAGGAAGTAATGCATTTTCTCGATAAAATTAGGGATGATTACAAGACGTATTTCACCACACGCTTCTTTACTGGTATGCGGACTTCAGAGATTGATGGTTTGAAGTGGCAATACGTGGATTTCAATTTGAAGACAATTTCTGTTCGTGAAACTTATGTACATGGGAGAATGGATACAGTTAAGACGACAGGTTCTGCTAGAGATATTCAAATGAACTCTCATGTTTATGAGGCTTTGGAAAAGCAATTCAAGTTAACAGGGGAAGGAGAGTTCGTATTTACAAATGCTTCAGGGAACCCTTTGGACAAAGGGAATGTCCGTGACCGAATTTGGAAGCCTGCGTTAAAAGAGATGGGGTTGAAGTATCGTCGCCCATACGAAACGCGCCATACTTATGCCACTCTGATGCTTGCCGCTGGTGAAGCCCCTGAGTGGATAGCTAGGCAAATGGGGCATACGACGACCAAGATGCTTTTTCAGACATACAGCCGTTTCGTACCTAATTTAACGCGGAATGATGGAAGTGCATTTGAACGTCTATTGAAAAAAGCTAATAGTGGTGGGTTAGGAGGTGATAAATGAAGTATTCTCCTTTGACAATCCATTGCACTAGTTTGTGCTTCGATGTGATTCAAGGGCAACATTTCAAAGCCATGTCACATCAGGATATCGATGAAAGCTATCAAGAAGTCTATTGTTTGGTAAGAGAAAGAACGTCATTACACCCAATGCATTATGTAAGAGAGCATAAGTTTGTGAGTGAGGTGGCGGAAGTTGTAGTAACGGTGCTTCATCACTGCTTGAATGAGCCTATAAAGCGGGATTCTGATTGGGTACTTGAAGTTATTGAAGCATCAATTGATAAGTCAATAAAACGATATTTAAATTGAATGCTTAGCTTTATTGCTCATAGCTCCTAGAAAGTCGATGTTCGCTCGAATCTAGGGGCTAAAATATTATTGTTACTTCTGCACGAATGTTCGTTGCGGTTGTCACTAAAAATAAATGAGATTTAAAAGGGGTTAATATCAGGGCAAGATCATGAAAAACCCATATGGAATAAGGGGTAGCGTGAAGTGATGTTTCCACTAATTTGTACACTGAAGTCACAACAAATTCAATACATTCAAGATCGATTTGATGATCAGATTTAGGTGTGGTCATATACTGTTTTTTAACAGCAGATATTTAGCCATAATGAATGGATTAAGCCTTTTGGACCATATTTCAGTTATTCGAGACCCTCGCCAAGCTTGGAAAATAGAGCACACGCTAACCGACATTATCTTCTTAACAATTGCAGCAGTGATTGCTGGTGCTGAAGGTTGGGAGGATATTGAAGATTTTGGTGAAGATAACTTGGAATGGCTTAGGCAGTATGGTGATTTCAAACAAGGCATACCAGTACACGATACCATTGCCCGAGTTATCAATCTTATTTCCGCCAAGCAACTGCAACGATGCTTTACTGCGTGGATGAAAGACTGTCATGAGACGACAGAGGGTGAAGTGATTGCTATCGACGGCAAAACTCTCAGAGGCACATACAACAAAGACAAGCGTTGTGGTGCAATCCATATGGTTAGTGCCTTTAGTGCAGCAAACCAAGTTGTACTAGGACAAGTGAAGACTGCGGATAAAAGCAATGAAATAAAAGCGATCCCTGAACTGCTTGAAATGCTTTCCTTGCGAGGTTGTTTAGTGACTATTGATGCTATGGGATGCCAGAAGGATATAGCTGAAAAGATAGTCGCTCAAGATGCAGATTATCTCTTAGCGGTAAAAGGTAATCAAAAACGATTGGAGCAAGCGATTAGCCAAGTGTTTAATTCTAGTATGATTAATAGTTTTGAAGGTGATAAATACGTCACTCAAGAGAAAGGGCATGGTCGTACAGAAACGCGTTTGAGTATGGTTGTTCACAATACAGATTTCTTAGGCTATATAGCGTTTGATTGGGCTGAACTCTCCACAATTGGTATGGTCGTTTCAATTCGTCAAGAAGGTGATAAGCCAGCAGAAACAATGCAAATCAAGCACTACATAAGCTCAGCAAAACTAACGGCTAAAGCTTTACTAGAGAGCACGCGAGCACATTGGAGCATTGAAAATCAGATGCACTGGCGATTAGACGTTGGTTTTAAAGAAGATGAATGTCGGATACGTCGAGAGCAAGCCGGTGAGAATTTAGCAGTTATAAGACATATAGCTTTAAATCTGCTGACGGAAGAAATCAGCTTCAAAGCAGGGATCAAAAGAAAGCAGAAAAAAGCGAACCGCAATAACGCTTACCTTTCGCAAGTCCTTGCAGGGCAAGGGGCTTCGTAATCTTGCCCTGGGGTTAATATGCTTAAAGTTGGAGTGATCGATTATATAGCGACAGGAGAAGGTCGACATATCTATATAAAAACCGGAACTGAAGACTCTATTCGAAGCAACGTTGGAGATTGGCTTTATCAAGGTGCAGACGTATATTCTATCGAAGAATGGTTGGAAATTGATAGAGCCTATGATTCCAGTAATGAGCGAAACTCAGGTGTAGTTATTCTTAAAACGTATGCTCCTGCGTTATGGGATGCGATGGTAAAAGGTTTAGTTATGAAAGTGGATATTGAATACCACGATAATCAAAGCTAACGAAGGCTTCGCTTTAGCTACATTCATGAACCTCATCTTGGTAGATACGTTTTTCACAAGCTTATAAACCTCATTTCGAAACCCCTTTCAAATATTATGCTTCTCAACGAAACGACTTAGTTTGAGAGGCCTGTCATGTGTAAACAATCTAGCTACAGCAAATACCAAAAGCGTGTAATCAAATTTTTAAATGACCAACTTGGTACAGCTACGCCTTTCTCTTACGAAAGAACTCAGACAAATCACCTAAAAGTACTTATAGATGGTGTACCAAAGCCCATTTTTACTGGGTCTACGCCATCAGATTGTAAATCAATCAATAACGTTATGGCTGAAGTAAAGCGTGAAATTAGAGCGAGTAAAGCTGAAGTGGATGATTCTAAACCTACCCCTGAATTACCTAATCCCGTAAAAGCCTCTAACGATAAGCTAATTCAGGGTTGTATTAAATCTCTGCGCACACGCCTGCCGGTGTTGAAATCTCAAGAAGAGTCTCGTGTTTTAGAGACTCAAGAGCTAGACGATATCACCCCGAATCGCTTAGAAGCGGTAAAGCATTCCATCTCATTCGCGTTGCAAGCGCGAAAAGATGGCGTCTATATCAAACGAAATGAAATGAAAGAGCTTGAGCAAGCAATTCTAAAGCATTTAAATTTCATGCTACCAACAATGGCTTACTACTCAGAACTCCTGGTAAATAAAAATAAATATCATCAGAAGAATCTTGAACCTTTACCTGCAGAAACTGTGATGAATGAGTCTGATGTTCGAGAGTTTCGAGCTACTACTGTGGTGAACATAGATTCGCCTTCAAGAGATGTTCCGAATACTGAGAGCTTGGTTACCTCTAAAGTGCGCACGAATTCCCGCACCGTCAAACAAACTAAAGATTCAGCTTCAGAGCTTATGGAGATGTCTACGGATAATCGCGTGTGCATGTTACGACGTTTAACCAAAGTACAGGCGCTGACACTCATTGATGATTTAAATCATGCGTTAGCTTTGAACCGCGAACAAGATATCGAAGCTGTCGTTGAGTTAATCCGTGATAAAGACTTGCCTTTAGAAGCTATTATTTCTCGTTTGGAAGCAGCTTAGAACGGAACCCAATTAACTTATTACCGTTAGCTGCTTGGTATTAGCGGTAAGAACTTAGACGGTGAGCTGTTGCTCATCGTTTTACCTTAAATATAAGAGAACCGCATTGTGTGTTTGACCCAAGATTATTTTGGTGCGCTAGAAAAAGACAAAGCTCAAAAAGAAGCTGAGCAATATCTCCAGCTTGATGAAGTTTGCCTTCAATATGATATAAACATGAATTTTTTGGTTCGCGCGAATCTGATTTTTCATGAGCAAGCAGGAGAGGGAATCATCAACACGGTTAGACCGACAGCAGTTGGTTCCCGCTGGCTAGTTCTAAGTTACCAAACTTGTTATATCCACAAGCTGGATATCTCGGAGTTTTTACTTTGGGTAGCTAGACGTCGATATCAGTTTTATGAAGTATCTTTTTTGGATGAAGCAGATCAAGTGCATGTTGGGCACTTAGAGCTTACTGATCTTAAAACATTGCGGTTTACAGTGCCTTTATGTTATCCACTTGAGAAAAGCCTCGATATTGAAGATCTTCCAGTTAACTCAAGTGAGCATGTTTCAAAAAGTTTGGCGTTAAATGGTAAAGATCTTGATTCTATATTTTGTAACATTATGAGTTGTCGTTCTGTTGTAGATAACCTCGACTCCATCAGGGAAGGTTACATAACATTTAGAAGAGATTTAGATCAAGAGCCACGAGGGCTACAAAAAGACTTAGAAAAAGCTAAAAGTGACTTAATGAACCAATGGTTAGCTAAGGGCATTGATGAAGACACCTTTACTAATAAATTGAATTCGTTAGATAAAAAAACAGAGCGATATTTAGTTTGCTATGCCGTTGCTGAGAATGAGTTTTTTAAGGCTGCGATGCCTGGCATTCCAGAGTCGATGTTTGAGGAACTAGTTAGTTTGATAAAAAAGACTTGAACCAAGGACCTTATGTTTTTTGATATCAATCTCATTAATAGTTTTTGACAAATGATCAGTTGAATCATGGTTGGTATCGGCTATTTTACACGCGAATGAATTCAAACTATTTCATTCTGAGTGCCGTTCGGTATCGCACCTAAATGAAGCGTGATACGCTAAATTATTTTTGAGAAAGTTAACATAAGCTTAGAAACATTGTAGCTGTAAACCACTCTAAAAGTTACATTTATTTGCTAAGGGTGGTCTGATACATAGTCTAATTTAAACGAGGAAATAAATTGAGTCTTAAAAAATTCACAGTGGCCAAAGCAAGGGCGCTACCAGTTATTATTCTAGCTGACACCAGTGGCAGTATGTCTGTAGATGGCAAAATTGCCACACTAAATGAAGCCGTGAAAGATATGCTAGCTACATTTAGTCAAGAATCGGCTAGACAAGCAGAAATCAAAGTTGGATTAATCACGTTTGGTGGTAATTCAGCTGAGCTTCATCTTCCATTTGCTAAAGCCAAAGAAATTAGTGAAATTGAGCCACTTGAAGCCATTGGTAGAACTCCAATGGGGGATGCGTTCAAACTAGCGACGGAGCTACTTGAAGATCAAGAACTGCTCTCCTCTAGAGATTACCGTCCGGTATTGCTCCTTCTTTCAGATGGTATTCCAACCGATGATTGGAAGTCTAATTTGACGGCACTATGCGAGAGTGAAAGAGCGAAAAAAGCGAGCAGATTTGCAATGGCGATCGGCAGTGAAGCAGATCAACAGGTTCTTGCCGAATTCAATAATGATCTTGAAGCCCCAGTGTTCACGGCAAACGAAGCAAGAGATATCCATCGCTTCTTCAGAGCGGTTACAATGAGCGTCACTCATCGCTCAAAAAGTCAGACCCCAAATGTTATTACCCCGATAGATTTTTCAGATTTTGGCAATGCAGATGATGACTTAGGTCTTGATCTCGGCGGCCAATGGTAACAATGCATACAATCGCTGTGTCGGTTAAAGGACCCAGTCATCATACGACCGGCTTGCCCAATCAAGATTTTTGTAAGGTAAGAAAGGTACCGACTGGTTGGCTCGCGGTGGTTTGTGATGGTATGGGCTCTAAGCAGTTTGCTGATATTGGTTCAAGGATAGCGACTCAAGCCGTTTATGACGTGATTAAAAAGAGCTCATTTCAGATCGATAGTAAACACTTGATCAAAGCCATTTATCAGCAATGGTTAAATTTGTTAGATTCCGTTGCTCCCAGAGAGGCTGTAACAACCTGTTTAATTGCCTGGTACACGCACGATGGTCGCTATCGAACCTTTCAACTGGGGGATGGATTATTAATATCCAGTCGCAGTTTGACAGCAGGTCAACATAAAAAGCTAAATAACAGGGACTTTGGTAATGTCACAACGGGTCTAGGTATTTCGACCAAATATTCTGATTGGACTGAATCTCACGGCAAACTAGGGCCAAGCGAATATCTAGCACTTATGACAGATGGTATTAGCGAAGACATTACTGAAGGCTTAGAAGATGATTTTATCCAAGAAGTTATCGAACATACGAAAGCCAAAAGTGCTCGACAAGCAAAAACTTGGCTGAAGAACGAACTACGTAACTGGGCAACCCCAAATCACCTAGATGATAAAACACTAGCACTTCTGGTATTAAATAATGAGCGATGAACGTAAACCAAACAAAAGATTGGTCAAGGATGAATTTGGACAACAATTTGAATTGAAATCAAAGCTAGGGGAAGGCGGTCAAGGGTTAGTTTGTACAACCCAATTTGAACAAGTGCTTGTTAAAATCAATACTCAAGCAGACAAAAAACGAAAAAGTCAGTGGATGGAGCATATTCGCTGGCTGATGCGCCAACCACTGGAACAATTGAATATTGCTAAACCATTTGCGCGTATTCCTCCTCAAGAAAATAAAGGTAATGTTGGATATGCTCTTGAGTTGATGCACGGTTTGATCCCGCTTCAGTCGCTTATGGATGAAACTGAAAGTGCGATGGATGAATCAGAAGGCTCGCCAGAAAAATACCTCGAGACAGGGGGTATCAAACGCCGCATGCGATTGCTGGCAAGGCTAGCTAGAACCTTAGCCGATCTTCATTCTAGAGGGCTAGCCTTTGGCGACCTTTCTCCAAGTAATATCTTTGTTTCTAAGGAAGTTGAATATGATCAAGTCTGGCTAATTGATTGCGATAATATTTGTGTCAATCAACGTGACAGCTACGACTCCTCTGAGGTGGAGGGAAGGCCTGGTCGAGTTTACAGCCCTGGATATGGAGCACCAGAAGTAGTAAATGGCGATGCATTTGTTTCGTCCTTAACTGATTCATGGAGTTTCGCTGTCATTGCATTAAAACTATTAACGACGAACCATCCGTTTATCGGAGAGTTTGTAGACAGTGGCACTCCTGAAGATGAGGAGAGAGCCTTCAATGGGGAGTTAGCTTGGATATATCATTCCGAGGACTTCTCAAATGAGGTCTTTAAAGGGCTGCCTCTGGAGCTTGTTGCATTAAAGCCTTTGAGAGATGCATTTGAACGCTGTTTCGAGTTGGGTAAAGATAACCCTACGGCACGGCCGACTTTGAACGAATGGGCCGAAGTGTTTGAACGCATGAGTCATCTTTTAGTGCGGTGCCAAAGTTCGCGTTGCAACGCGACTTATAACTTTGATGTCACTGATGGCGTTTTGTTATGCCCATTTTGTGACACCAAAGCCTCTAGCTCCCAAGTTCTATTTATTCGAAATGTGATTGAAGACACTTCATTGCTGAATATTGAAGGAGCAAGTAGAAAAGACTCTCTAATTGATACTGGATATTCGCAGACCTTAAACCTAAATGAAGAGTTAGTTGTCAAAAATTCACCTCCCGGAAGTGTGTACTGGCACGAGTCGGGAGAAGCGTTTAGTTTGTCGCTAACGACAGAACATTTGATCGTAAAGCCTGCGAAAGGTAAAGATGTTAAGTTTTCGATTGGCAGTTCGTCACTCAAGAGTTTCTCAAAAGAAATTAAGTTAGCTTCAAATGAGCGCGATGGAAAGTGGCTACGTTTTGCGCCTCAGTCATCTGGTTCCGAAGGGTTAATCAATAGTTTTTGGGTTAAGTGGTAAGTACTCATGAAAACAATGGATCTCAAACATCTTGCAAACGAACATGTCATTGAAGCGAAGCTAGAAGGTGATGCTTTACTAGAGTTGAACACAAACGATGAACTACTGATTTATCAAATTGATGGTGAGTACATCGTTGAACAAAACGACAACTTGTCGGCCGTAATCAATAGTTTTGTTTTCACATCCTTGGGAAACATAAAGCATTACATCTGGATTCCAGTGTCGATCAGTGGGAACACATTGTCTTTGCAGTACATCCCTTGTTTACCGAGTAATTTGGGATTTGAAAACCTTGATGCTGCGATAGATGACAAAATAGTTCATCAAGTCGTAGAAAAAGCAAATCTGGCAGACTCTTCAGTTGAATCTATTGGTAAGTGGATGCATGAGCAATTTGTTCTGCAATCTTCAAAAGGCGCAAGCCTTTTGCTTTCGATGAATCGAAAAAACAAAAAGAAATCCGGCTCTTTGACCTTGGTCGGACGACAATACTTGCTGCAAGTCGAAATCAAGCCCGACGGCATGCTTTGGGTCAATACACTGACCCCTAAACCTAGAAATAGAAACTACGACTTAACGCATCTAAATGCCGAAATTTCATTTGTTGATTCAACGCTCGCAAGTAGGATCCAAGATTCGTCGCTAAAAGAAAAGCTTGATGAGCTAGAAAAAACCAATACTGCCTATATTCAGCTCTGGGACGAGTACAACCAGAAAGTCAAAGAGAAAGCGGTTCAGTTGGCAAAGGAGGCTAGGTTTGTGCGCTTTGTTAAGTGCCAAGCATATGAGTCCATAGATGGCGTAGAGTGGCGCTTCTACTTCAAAGAGAAAGATAAAGAGTCAGTCGAAGCTTTATGTGGCATCGTTGACGACCAAAAAGACAACTTGCTTGAAGTTAGTCAAAGTCTTCCTGAATGGTTGGACAATGATGGCACTACCGATCTCGTTGCTAATGATGACGAGCATCCGTCGATAAAAGCGCAATTGGTTCGAAAATCCAATCAGTATTTAGTTCTTGAACTTCAAGGCTTTGGTAAACCGAATGATCAGGGGGTCATTTATCTGTCTATCAGTGGTTCGTTAGTACAGATGCGTCGACGGGAGAAAGCAAGAGATGCTATTACTCGCCTTACTAACCCGATGCCAGAATTACGCTTTCTCATCGAGAATCTAGATTTTGATTCGGGTCGCAGCAAATACAAAACACTGAAGCCATTAACTCAGTCTGCTAGAGCCGCTTTTAAAGGCACACCAACGAGAAAACAGGTACAAGCGTTAGACGTTGCGCTGAATACGCCCGATATCGCACTGATATTAGGGCCACCAGGCACAGGCAAGACGCAGGTTATCAGTGCTCTTCAAAATCGACTTGCCGAAGCGGCAGACCAAAGCATGACTGCCGAGATATTACTGACCAGCTTTCAAAATGACGCAGTAGATAACGTAGTCGCTCGTTCTGAAGCATTTGGTATTCCTGCAATAAGAGCTGATGACAATGTACGAGCACCGCTGTTGTTGGAGCAGTGGGTCAAGAAGCAAGCTCATCAACTAGGGGAGAGAGTTGAATCTGTTTCTCATTCGGATGGCGCTTATAAGATCCTAAAAAACATCAATGCAGACATTGTCGCTTTACACAGTAAAACCGTTGATTTCACCATCAAGAAAGCGCGTCTTACAAGCTTATTAGAAGATGTAAACTTACTTAGGATTGAACATGGATTTGAAGTCCCACTTCAACTCGTTCTCCAGCTTGAGGAGTGCTTAAGCAAAACGTCGACTGTTGCGAGTGAAACTAAGTCAGAGCGATTGCTACAAAGCATTCGAGGCCTCAGAACAACTAAAACGTCTTACAACGATGATGGTTCAGAGCAGTGTTGGCGATGCGGCAGTGCTTTGAGGCGGCTAGATTCATATCGAGGCTCAGAAGAAGTGGATTTTCTGGAAGCACTAAGTGATTCCTTTGAGCCAATCAGTGACTCACAATTGACTAAACTTAGATCTCTCAAAAATGATTTACTTGACCATTTCTTGCCTGACATTCGCCCTAAAGTTCTCCAATCTCAAATGTCGGATCAGCTAACTGTTTTGCTTAATCAACTGGCGGAAATCATGCACGAACATGCATCAAGTTGTTCCGCTGGTATCCCCGAAGTTTTAGAAGAGTATTTAGAGACGATTAAGTACCAACCGCACTTACTTGCGTCATGTGTATCTGAATATACAACGTCGGTTGGGGCTTCTTGCCAAAGGTCACAAAGTGAAAAAGTGTCTAGCTATAAACAGAGCGTATCAGCTTCTTTAGGCGAAGTTAACAGCGATATTTCTTTTGATACGGTTATCGTGGATGAGGCGGCGCGGGCTAACCCATTGGATCTATTCATACCAATGGCACTCGCTAAACGCCGTATTGTTCTGGTTGGGGATCATTTCCAGCTTCCTCAAATGTTGGAGCCTGATATTGAAAAAGAAATGACAGAAACAGGCTCATTAAGAGAAGAAACCGCTGACGCAATCAAGAAGAGTCTTTTCGAGAGGCTTTACATGCAGTTAAAACAGCGTGAAGCGAAAGACGGCATTAAGCGCACTGTCATGCTTGATACTCAGTTTCGTATGCACCCTAAAATTGGTGATTTTGTTAGTCGATCTTTTTATGAGAGTGAAGGGGAGGCCAAAGTTAATGCCGGGCTGACTGCGGACCGTTTCGATCTAGGAATTGCCAATTATTCAGGAAAATTCGCTGAATGGATTGATGTTCCACTTTCCAGTGGAAAAGAGCTTCGTTCTGGAACAAGTTGGCAACGTAGGTGTGAAGCAGAAAGGATAGCCGAAGAAATCGCTGACCTCCTTGAAGCATCAACGGGTATTAGTATTGGAGTGATTACATTTTTTGCCGCGCAACGTGAGCTTATATTTGATCAATTGGCTAAAAGGTCAATCTGTCGTAAGACGAGTGATGGCTGGGAATACTTACCCGAGTACAAAAACTTGCCAAATGGAGAGGAGAGACTTCGGGTTGGATCTGTCGATGCTTTCCAAGGTAAAGAATTTGATGTTGTCTTACTGTCTATGGTTCGTTCCAACAACTATTCCGCCACGGATGAAAATTCACTGAGGGCAAAGTATGGATTTATACGTACACCTAATAGACTCAATGTTGCATTTAGCCGTGCTAAAAGCCTAATTAAAGTAATAGGTGATAAAGCCATGTTTGATACCGATGAAGCTAAAAAAGCAATACCGCCAGTTTGGTCTTTCGTGAACGAGTTGTGTGAGGAGCAATAAATGGTTACTCATAAAGATATAAAGCAAGTGAGCTATTTGAAGTCCAAAGACATTAGTAGGCAAATTTATGCTGACAAAAAGGATGTTTTCTGGCCTTTCTACCTCTGGAGGGTTTTGGCGCCAAAGTCAAAACCCATGCTGAATGTTTTTCAAACATTGATTCTTAAGTTGGTTAAAGCTGGTTGCAAAAATAGAGAGAGCCTTCATGAGTACAGCAACCTAGACCCGGAGTTGATTCAATACATTCTTGTTCAGCTAGCACAATCTAACTACATGGAGTCTTGGGAGTTGACTCAAGATGGCTTAGATATTCTTAAAGGAGAGCTAACGGATTCTAAAGAGCGAACCAGTTACTACTTGATTCAGGACGCATTCACTGGTCGTTTGATTCCTCGAGTGTTGAATGATATCCCTCATATTGAGGGCATGGACTTCTCACAAAAGTTCCCAGGATACATTGCAAGTAAGAGCTCGGGTCGAAAAGTGACCCCGCTTTTGCTCAGTAGAGGGATCTTAAACCCGACTCAACCACTTATCGAGGACATGAGCTACTGTATTCGTGAACATAGAAGGGAATTAAACCAGTTCAAACAAGCTGATTTTTATGTTCCCGAGCAAGCTCTTGGGGTAAAGCAAAATGTTGAGCTCATAGAGGAGCAAGCCATACCTGTATACGTTCACTTAAGCCTTTTCTCACCGATAGCAGCAGGGGAGCGCTTGTGGTATCTGTCTGACCCAAGTGGTTTAACACATACAGTACCAGAGCTTAACGAGATAGCAGAGCAGGTTGCTGAGGGTCATAAAGAATTTGCCGAACGCGTCGAGTCGGTAATCGGTATTGCGAGTTCAGATCACATGACAACTTACCAACAAAAACTACAAGAGTTCGAGGAGAAAGCAAAACTAGAACTTCTTTCATCGTATTCTTGGGTGAAAAAAGACGCTCTGATAGAGAAGCACTTGCTAGCCATGCTACGTCTTAAAAAACAAGTTGAATCTGAGTCTAACCCTAAGTTTGAACTACTTGATGGATTACTGAACGAACTACAAAAAGTGTTGGAAGCTTGGCTGAAAAGCTTTATTCGACCAGATAAAAGGAATCGTGATTGGCATGTTTTGGTTTACCGCTGGGAAGGTGACAAAGCAATAATGAATAACAATCAATTTTTTAAAGAAAAAATATTCTTACAGGTCAATGGGGTCAGTAGTCAAGCTGCGAGTCAATTATCAACATCTAACTCGGGAAACATTCGTGGTGCTTTAACATTTGGGAATCAGTCTCTCAAGCCCATGTTGGTGGCAATGCTATTGAAGTACCCAGAAGCAGTCGAGCAGTTGAACGCATTACTTCCCGACTGGATTGACAAAGCGATTCAATTGGCGAATGTCCGAAACACAAAGTCAGCACATGCTGGTGGGCAGACTTTAACCAAGCCCGAAGCGCTTGAACATTTAGATAACACAGAAAAACTATTAAAAGTATTAGAAAATTTGCTAGGAAATAACTAATGGGAAAGAAAAAGGCTAGTGGCCGCAGCAACGCTAACAAAACTAACACAAGCACTTCTGCGAATACATTGGGCAGTGGGCTTTCAGCGATTAAAAACTTAACCGCCAATGAAGACAGTAGTGAATTGGGAACAATGGCTTCTTTGTTAATAGGTGCCCAAGAATCATTTGACGCCGCCGATCATGCTAAAAAAGAGAAAATATCAGAATCGCTTGAGGACGATATTCAACTGCTAGTGGGTGAACTTAAGAAAGTAATTGCGGCAAATAAAAGACTTGAAAGTGAAAATAAACAAACGCTTTCTCAAACGAAAAACTTAGAAGAAGCTGCTTTACTGAAAAAGAAACAAGTTGAGCAAAAAGAGAAAGATTTATCTAAAGAAGAAAAGCAAATTTTAGTTGATAAGAACAAACTGTCTTTGGAACAAGCAGATATCGCAACACGCTTGCGCGATCTAGAAGAAAAGGAACTCGATGCGGAGAGTGGTTTTGCCCAAAAAAATATGGATATGCTGGAAGAGTTCCGCGCAAAAAAAGAAGAACTACACGCCAGGTTAGAAAAGAGAAAAGACGACCTCGAGCAACAAATAGATCAGTTAGAAGAAACTAAAACAACCATTTCAGAAGAAGATAATACAGCTTTAGAATCAAAACTTCGTGATATTGCTGAGAAAGAAAATACGCTGAGTGATAAAGAGCACGAGCTTAAACAAAAAACAGCCGTACTGGATCGAAAAATTAAGCGTTTGGAAATGACAGAATCGGATGCCCAAGCATATCGACTGGAAATTCTTGACGACGTCAAAAACCAGTATGTTCATCAAATTCACAACCTTGAAAGCTCAAAAAAAGTATTAGCAAATCAGATTGAGCAATATCAGCGCAGTGAAAAGGAGCAGTTGGCTCAGTTAGGAGCATATAGCGAGCTTCAACGCAAGTTTGGAGATTCATCAGCAGAGCAAGTTCTAAAAGAACTAAATGACTCAAGAATTAAGCTATCAGAATTGAAAGCGCAGCTCGATGCAAAGCCAAGCGAACAACTAGAAGGCGCGCACAAAGCTTTAACGAATGAGCATCAGGAATTACAACAGTCGTTAGTTGATACACAAACAGAACTGGCTCAAGTGAAAACACGATTAAACAAAAATATGCGTTCTGTCGTGGAGCTAGAGCAAATGAATTTCCAAAAGCAGGTGTTGGAAAAGCATAACGAGTTGCTAAAGGTGAGACTTGACCAGTTAAGAGATGAAGTTGATGAACTACTAAGTAAACAGCAAAGTAAGTCGGCATTCCCAGCCTTGTTAAATCTTGATGCCAAATATAGAGCTAATGCACTTACCGAGACAGTTCCGGTACTGGCTGAATTTGCGCGCGAACTCCAACAAAGAATTGCCTGGGATCCAACAGTAAACAAAGAGCTTTATTATCGCTTGGAAGATATCCAGCTATTTATCGCCGGCCTGGCAATGAGCCGTTTACACATATTACAGGGTATCAGTGGTACGGGTAAAACCAGCCTAGCTAAGGCATTCGCCAGAGCTATTGGCGGCGGCTGTAAAACAATTTCAGTTCAAGCTGGCTGGCGTGACAAAGGTGATTTGGTTGGGCACTACAATGCGTTCGAGAAGAAGTTTTACGAGCAAGAAACGTTACAAGGCCTTTATGAAGCACAGTGTCCATCGTTTAGTGACAGACCTTACATTATTTTGCTCGATGAGATGAACCTTTCTCGCCCAGAGCAATATTTTGCTGAATTTTTATCTGCGCTTGAATTAGATCCCAAAGACAGGATCCTACCATTGATGACGACTGAGCTTCCTGGTGGACCAGAACTGTTGATAGATGGTCGTAAGTTGAAAATTCCAGAAAATGTCTGGTTTATCGGTACTGCAAACCATGACGAAACGACGTTTGAGTTTGCTGATAAAACGTATGACCGAGCTCACGTTATGGAGTTACCAAGACACAGAAATACCTTCAATATCGATAAGTCGCTAGATAAGGTCACATATAGTTTTAAGTCACTGGAAAAAGAATTTGAGCGTGCTTCACAAAAGCACAGCAAAACAGTCAAAGATATGGTCAAAGCAATGGATGCTTCAGGCTTCTCTATGTGTTTAGAGGAAGACTTTAACGTTAGTTGGGGTAACCGTTTAGAGCGACACTTACACCGCTTTGTACCTGTTTTGCTGGAGACTGGTAGTGATCTAGGTTTTGCAGTAGACCATATCCTGGCCACCAAAGTTTTACGATCGGGTAAAGCAACGGGTAGATATGATACAGATCGTACAGAAATTTCTAACCTGATTGACCACTTAAAAGAGTTCTGGAAAGAACAGAAATTCAACACTGGACCGACTGCAAGCTTGAGGTTGCTAGAGGCAGAGTTAAAAATAAAGAGTGAAATTTAATGAGCCTTTGGTATGACCGTCTAGAAGGGAGATTTACTAAGCGGCTCCCAAGTGTCATTAGTCCATCTCAGTTCGCAGTGACTGCTGAGTGTGAATTTAATTCGCACTCAGTTCTTTCGGCTGGGCAGGCGATTGTGAATGATGGCACTGATAAGTTTCATTTCCAGAGCATAGTTGGTAGTTTTGATTCGCCCGAAGTTGGGGGTGTAAATAAAACTGAGTTAAATATTATTGAAAGTGCTCTGTTCGCATACAAGGAGGCTGTAGATGACGGTAATACCGCCTCCTTTCTAATTTCTGAAACTTTACTTTCGCGTTTCGATCTAGGTAACTTTGAGCAGCTTCTTCATAGCGTACTTGCAAAGGGGCACCTGCAAGAAATTGCGAGACGTCCTCGTATGGAATTGGTATACGAGGAATATCTGGTACCTGTGTCCAGAGCAAAGAAGTTGGCAGCTAACGCTACTCGTCATCTGGCCTCGCATTCAGAATGTTGGCAAACGCGCACTTTCACGGGCGTGGTACCAAAATCCGTTCTTGCTTTAGAAAGTGAAGACCAACTCAATATCTATGAGAACAGAGTATATGTAAAACTGATCTCAAATATAGAAAAGTACTTAGTTGAGCGAATTGCAGAGGTAAGAAGGTTAGAGCAGCTTTTTGATGATGCGATGTCGTTTCAAGATGCGATAGATATTCATCATGAAGTGAGCCAGAGTATTTTTAGTCTTTGGGGGGAAGGGTTTAGAGGGGACTCTGATACAAATCAGGTAGCTGAAAATGGTAAGTCTACGCTTAATATTCTAGCTAGTATGCTCAAAAGCGTTAGGGCTTTACAACATACGAAACTTTATCGAAAGCTCAATCAGAATCTGCATATTCCACTCAAGATCAATATAACCAACGTTTTGTCACATGATCAGCACTATCGTCACGTGGCAAGGTTATGGCATATGTGGTTAGACACACAGCAAACTTCCCGATTAGATCCGAAACACATACTCGAAAGAAACTTAAGATTGGTGAACTCTTACGCGACATATTGCTGTGATATCACGAAAAGAGCTTTAAGCGAACTAGGTTTTGTTAATCGCAGTGCGTGTTCATTTGTGCGATCTAACGGCTCAGAACTAACTCTTGAAGTTAATAATTACAGTGAAATTTTGCTGTGCTTTAGAAACCGTAAGCTAACGTTAGTTCCATGGCTCTCTTCGAATTATATTAATAACCAGCTTAACACTGACTCTTGGGGTAATAGAGTGTTATTGGGTATTGATCAGCAAATAAGTCGCAGCGGCGGTTATTTATGTTTGTCTCCAACGAACTTTTACTCGTTAGAGTCTATAACAACTTTAATCTGCCAATGGGTGGCGGGTGATATTTATTCAAAACTCGGTCGCCCATTAATGTTAATGCCAGCAAAGTTAACCGAAGAGTTGAGTAAGTTTAACGAGGGTCAGTGGACGTCTAACGGATCTAATTTGGTAATTAACAGACCGTGTGGTAGCAAGATTCACCAAATACAAGAGGTCGCTAAAAAGCACCATCATGATATTAGTCTTCAGAAGGCTTCGGCAGAGCTGTGCGATGAAATAGCGGAGATAGAGCATTTGTTACATTGCCCAATCTGTGCAACGAAATGCTCGGAAAGTAGTTGGACATTACGCGATGATAATTGCTTTGTTGTACATAACTCAAATTGCAGCCATCAATGGATGTTAAATCGCCAACAAAATGGCGACCGCCACTTGGTGGCTAGGCCCGGTAGGGTCGATAGTTCTACCAATTTATCTTTCAAAGTGTATGGCCGTTTTGGTTGGGATATCAAAATGTGTTGAATTATGCCTAGCCGTCGTTAGATGGTTAAGAAGCTCCTAGGGACATGTCTCAAATATGTAAGCTTACGAACAACCAAAGCGTCTCTAACCACATTATATTTGGTTCCAACGAAATCAATGAACTAAATTAAGGTGAATAGATGCCCGTATTTACGCGCAAGACTCTTCGTAAAAAATCACTAACGGAGCTTTACAGTATGAGAGCAATACATTTGAAAAAGAAACCGAGTACTTACCTAGGTTACTGGCGTTACAACTGGGGCTCATTAAATGTAGAAACTGGGCTGATGAAAGACTGGCGCGAGTCATTACATGAATTAGCGACTGTCATCAGTGAAAAAGGAGGTCGTTAGACCTTCATAGCTTTTGAATTGGCATTAAATCGTGAACAAGCTTTCGAAGCTGTTGTAAGGTTGATTCGAGATAAACATCTTCCATAAGAAGCGATCATGACTCGTCTTGAAGCGGCTTAATAGTTAACAGCTTGAATTGTACTGCAATTGCATACACGGTCATCGTAATAAGAGCGATTATTTGATATAAGGTATGCAATTCAAATTTGGAGTATCAATGGCTTATGGCGATTTCTTTAAACTTCGAACTCATTCGTGAACATAACGAAAAACTGGCAAATTTAGGATACCTCGCTGAGCAGATCCTACATTTAGACCCTGGCAGTGCGATTACGCGATTGCGTGGCTTTGCCGAAGAAGTCACCAAAGAGATTTATGCCATTGATGGTTTAGCAAGGCTTCCGCAGGCAAGCTTTATGGAACTGCTAAAGAACGATGCTTTTATTGATGTCACTGAATCACGCCTTCGAGATCAGCTTCATTTCTTGCGAGTAGAAGGAAATGACACTGCACATGGTGGTGACGGTTCTACGCGTAAAGCTTATGCGGCACTGGGTACAGCTCACTCTTTATCTCAATACCTTGCGATTAACTATTACGGCTTTCAAGTATCCGAGCTCAAAGAGCTTGTATACCCAGAGGCACCTACCTCAAACTCTTTAACGCAAAAGCAACTTGATAAAGTTATTGAAGAGAACGAACAGAAGCAACAAGCGCTGTTTGATGAATTAGAGCGCGAGCGCCAGAAGCGACAAGCAGCAGAAACTCAGGTCGAGTTAACGGCTGAACAACTCAAGCAAGCAAAAGCACAGGCGAAATCGCGTAGTCAACAATCGGCGAACAGCCTTCAATGGGATGAAAATAAAACTCGCCAGTTGTTAATTGATACATTACTGGCTCAGGCGGGTTGGGATACTAACGATCCAGAAAAAGTAGGCATTGAAGTTGAAGTCGAACATCAACCGACAAACTCGGGAGTAGGGTATGTCGATTATGTTCTTTGGGACGACGACGGCACGCCACTTGCCGTAGTCGAAGCGAAACGTTCGCGTGAACATATGCAAAAAGGCAGAGAGCAAGCTCGCTATTATGCTGAAGGTCTAGCAAAGCAACATAACTGTCCAGAGCCGATTGTGTTTTATACCAATGGCTATGAGATTTGTATTTGGGATACCAAGCAATACAACACCTATCGTCAGGTGTTTGGCTTCTATTCCAAAGATAGCCTGAAGTTTTTGCAATACCAGCATTTACATAAAGATCCAAATTTAGAACAACTCAACCCTAGCGCAGACATCGCAGGTCGACCTTATCAGATTGAGGCGATCAAATCGGTGACCAACCAATTCCAAAATCAGCGCCGTAAGGCACTGATTGTTCAAGCAACAGGAACGGGTAAAACTCGTGTATCCATTGCATTAGTTGAGTTGCTACTTCGTTCTCGCTGGGTTAAGCGCGTACTATTCTTGTGTGACCGTAAAGAGTTGCGCCGTCAAGCCGATGGAGCGTTTAAAGACTTTTTACCAAGTGAACCGCGTTGTGTCATCGGGGAGAAAAACCAAGTCGACCAGTCAGCTCGTGTATTCGTCTCGACTTACCCAGGTATGATGAACCGATTCTCACAATTGGATGTAGGCTTCTTTGATTTGATCATTGCCGATGAATCACACCGTAGTATCTATAACCGCTATCGTGACATTTTCGACTACTTTGATGCAATGCAGGTAGGTTTAACTGCAACACCAGTCAAGTTCATTGCGCGTAACACTTATGACTTGTTTGGATGTGAAAATGGCGACCCAACCTTTAACTTCGACCTAGCAGAAGCGATCTCGCATGAGCCACGTTTCCTAAATCCATTCAGAGTAAAAGAGTTCACTACCGAATTCTTACGTGATGGTACCCACTACAGCAAACTCACTCCAGAACAACAAGCGCAGCTTGAAGAAGATCTAGGAGAAGAAGAGGCGCAAAATACCACCATTAAAGGCAAAGACATTGGCAAGAAGATTTTCAGTGTCGAAACCGACAGTGCCATCCTAGAGAACTTGATGGAAAATGGCATTAAAGATGCCACTAAGTCGCTAGTGGGGAAAACCATCATCTTTGCGCAAAACCAAGCGCATGCTGAACAACTTGAGAAACTCTTCTGTGAAGATCTGTATCCACAATACGGCAGTAAAGTGTGTAAGGTGATCCACAATGCCGTTGATCGACCAGAAGCTCGAATTGACGAGTTTAAAAAGCCAGATAACGATTTCCGTATCGCTATTTCAGTAGACATGATGGACACCGGTATCGATGTTCCAGAAGTGGTCAACCTTGTGTTTGCACGCCCTGTGAAATCTTGGGTGAAGTTCTGGCAGATGATTGGGCGTGGTACAAGACTTTGTCCAGATCTGTTTGGCCCCGATAAAGACAAAGAAGAGTTCTTGATTTTCGACCACTATGGCAACTTTGAATATTTTGAAGAAGAGTATGTAGAAGCAGACACTGGCGTTAGCCGTTCACTGCTGCAAACCGTCTTTGAAGCACGCTTACAACTTGCCGATGAAGCTCAAAAGCGTGCCGACGTTAAAGCCTTTGAGCTCGCTTGCGCGCAGATGAAAGCGGATATTTGTGACCTACCCGAAGGCGCAATTGCCGTTCGCCGTGAGCTGAGAAACGTAAAACAGCTCCAAGAAACTGATCAGTTACTCCAAATGAATGGTTCCACTAGGCATTTACTGGAAACTACAATCGCGCCTCTGATGGGTAATCGCACACTAAAAGATAAAGATGCCTCAATGCTGGATCGCTTAACCTCGCAAATCCAAAGTGCTCAGTTATCGGGCAGTAGTGAGATCGAGAACCTAAAAGCGGATTACATCTCTCGTTTACAAAACCTGGCAGTGACCATTACAGAAGTGCGCAAACAAGGCGATGAAATCGCAAGAGTGCAAACCCAGAAATACTGGCAAGATATTACGCTAGAACAGCTTGAAAACACACGTACCAAACTACGTGGGATCATGAAGTTCAAAAAGAAAGAACTGTCTCCTTATGAGAATATTCAAACAACCACAACGCAAGATAGCGAGGTTCGTGAAACTGACCGTGTGGTGGTTATCGGTGATGAAACGGAAGCCATGGTTTACCGTAAGCGTTTGAAAGACATTCTCGATAAAATGCTCGCTGATAATCCTGTATTACAGAAGATTCATAACAACCAAGCAGTGACAGAAGATGAACTAAAATCACTGACTTCAACAATTTTAACGCAGCACCCCGGTGTTGATGCGAATGCCTTGAACGCATTTTATGGCAGAACGTCACAAGAACTGAGCCAAACGTTGGTTCAGTTGGTAGGCTTAGACGCCGATCTGGTCAATCAACGCTTTACCGATTTCATTCAAAATAACCAACTTAGCTACAAGCAAGTGCAGTTTTTGAATCAATTGAAACGTTTTATTTGTCAGAACGGGCGTATCAAAGTCGCAGATTTATACGAGGGGCCGTTTGAGCGCCTAACTGATGGCGAAGGCTTGGATATCTTCACTGATACAAAAGCGGACGAGCTTGAAGCGTTAATGCAGCCATTTTTGATGCCACATTAACCAAACGGTCATTCAAAACACCGAAAAGGGAGTTTGTAAGGTTACGAACTCCCTTATTCATTATAAAATCTCATAATCTACACCTCTTAACTTTGTCGCTTGCAAAGTTAACAGCCACTAAAAGAAGAGCGCTTTATGCTAACTGGTCAATTACGTAACGATATCGATGGTCTGTGGGAAAAGTTTTGGACGGGTGGGGTAACCAACCCGCTAGTGGTGATCGAGCAGATCAGTTACCTAATGTTCTCTCGCATGTTAGATATGCAAGAAACCACGGCAGAGAAAAAGGCTAAACGTACAGGTAAACCGTTTACTCGCCAGTTTCCGGAAACGCCTGAAGGTCAGTTACTACGTTGGCAGAACTTTAAAAACATGTCAGGTGCAGAACTGCTTCCGCACTTGCGTAACAATGTATTCCCGCACTTCTCACAAATCGAGCTAAACGGTTCAGACATTGCGCAATTTATGGCGGATGCCGACGTGGAGATTCGTAGTGAATCGGTACTGCTATCTGCTGTTGAGATGGTTGATAAGCTTCCGCTCGAGCAGAGTGATGTTAAAGGTGATATCTACGAATATCTACTGAGTAAGCTCTCTTCTGCGGGCATTAACGGACAATTCCGTACGCCTCGTCATATCATCGATATGATGGTTGAAATGCTGGATGTGCAACCAACAGATGTGATTTGTGACCCTGCATGTGGTACAGCGGGCTTCCTTTCTCGCGCAATGGAATACCTAACGCGTACTCACACTAACCCAGAAAGCATTTACCAGGATGAAGACGGCAACAACGTTTACACCGGTGATATGTTGCACGAGTACCAAGACCACATTAATAATAAAATGTTCTGGGGTTTTGACTTCGATACCACCATGCTACGCGTCTCAGCAATGAACATGCTGCTACACGGGGTAAGCTCTGCCAACATCACATACCAAGACAGCTTGAATAAGAATTTTTCAGGTAAGGCTCAAGAAGAGAACTTCTTCGACAAAATTCTAGCTAACCCACCGTTTAAAGGCAGCCTAGATGAGCAGTCGGTAAACCCGCAAGTGCTTTCAATGGTGAAAACCAAGAAAACCGAGCTGCTATTCGTGGCGTTAATCTTGCGCATGCTTAAGCTTGGTGGCCGCAGCGCAACCATCGTGCCTGATGGTGTCTTGTTTGGCAGTTCAAAGGCGCATAAAGATTTACGTCAAGAGCTGATTGACAATAACCAACTAGAAGCCATGATTTCTCTGCCTAGTGGTGTATTTAAGCCGTACGCTGGGGTATCTACCGGTATTCTCATCTTTACTAAAGGCGGCAGCACCGACAATGTTATGTTTTATGACATGCAGGCAGACGGCTATTCACTAGATGATAAGCGTAATCCAATCAAAGATAATGATATTCCAGAAGCTCTCGCGAAATGGAAGCGTTATAGCGAGCTATACGAAGCGAATGATACAGCCACATTGAAAGAAGAGTTTGGTGATAAAACGCAGAAAGCCTTTATGGTTTCAGCTGAAGACATTAAAGCGCAAAAGTATGACCTTTCTATCAACCGCTACAAAGAAGTGGTGTATGAGGAAGAAGTGTATGAGGACCCTAAGGTGATTCTTGCTAAGCTGAAAGCGCTTGAGAATGAGATTCTGGCTGACTTGAATGAGTTGGAGGGGATGTTATGAGTCAAAACTTTGTCTCATTGGGAGAAATAGCTCAATTTATCAATGGTGACCGAGGGAAGAACTACCCTGCTAAAGGCTCGTTTGTCGACGAGGGTGTAGCTTTCATAAATGCAGGCAGTCTAAGCCAAGAACATAGTATTGACTCTTGTAGCCTTAATTACATTACTGAAGCAAAGTACGATTCATTAAGTAGCGGCAAAGTAGCTCAAGGAGACATTCTATTTTGTCTTCGTGGCTCTATTGGTAAATTTGCGCTAATTACAGAGCAAATGACAGGGGCTATTGCATCATCATTAGTTATTGTCCGGCCTTCTGAAAAAGTGTTCACGGGTTACTTAAAACACTATTTTGCTAGTAACCTTTGTAGACGTGAAATAGATAATTTTGAAAATGGTGCTGCGCAACCGAACTTGTCCGCAACCGATTTAAAAGAGTTTAGAATCCCGCTCCCACCGCTAGTAGAACAAAAACGCATTGCAGCCATTTTGGATAAAGCTGATGCCATCCGCCAAAAGCGCAAGCAAGCCATCGACCTAGCAGATGAGTTCCTACGCAGCGTCTTTTTGGATATGTTTGGTGATCCGGTGACTAATCCGAAAGGGTGGGATTTAAAGCCTATCGTAGAGGGTGTTAATAAAATCACATCAGGTTGGAGTGCGAAGGGAGAGTCTAGGCCATGTGAAAACCATGAGCTTGGTGTGTTAAAGATTAGTGCTGTAACTAGCGGAAAGTTTAAACCTGAAGAAAACAAATTTGTTGATAAAGGTATTATTCCAACCGAAAAAAAACTAATTTGCCCACTTAAAGGTGATTTACTCTTTAGCCGAGCAAATACTAGAGAATTAGTTGGTGCAACGTGCATCGTGCCTTTTGATTCATTGAATACCTTTCTTCCTGATAAGCTTTGGAAGGTTGAATTAGACTCTACTCGATTATTACCAGAGTATCTTCACATGCTGTTGCGTCATGAGAAGTTTCGAGAAACTTTGACCTCTAAGGCGACAGGATCTAGTGGCTCTATGTTAAATATATCTAAGCAAAAATTTGAATCAACGATTGCACCCTTTTCGAGCGTCGAATTACAGAATAAATTTGCTGTGTTGTATTGGAAGCTAGTTCATGAGTTAGATTTAAAAGAAAGCTCTTTGGAAAAGTTAGAACAGCAATTTAAAGCACTCTCCCAAAAAGCCTTCGCTGGCGAACTTTAAACCAAGCCCCAAATAAACTCTCAAATTAGCAATGCTGAGGTTCTTCAGCATTGCTATCAACAACAATGACTATCCTGTATTGCTTATCCCGGTCAACCCTTAAATTACTCAAAGATTCAGTTACGAAAACGGGTCATCAAAACTTGAACTCCCACAGCCAAAACTATCATCGTCAAAAAGGCTAGAATCATCGAAACAACTGTTTGTACTGTCATCGAACAAACTGTTGTTCATGCTATCGTCACTCAGTGAACTGATTGAGTCGTCAAAGAGACTGGTGTTATCAAAGCTATCCGATGAATCTATGCCGAATGGATTGCCTTCCACATCCACACCTCCTATGCCACCTACCATAGGTAACCCGTTTGCAGGGTTAATCGCATTGTCATCGAACGTTGTGGTGTCTTCTGTAAATAAAGTGCTTTCAATAGTGTCGGATTCAAACAGATCATCTTGGTTGTTATCGGGCGTGGTGTCTGAATGTTCACTGTCTGAAGCTGAATCGGAAGTTGAAGCCATAGGGGGAAAGTCGTTTGTCTCAGTCATGTGAGAGACAAAAAAGTAGCTAAACACTCCGATGAAGATCCCGAAAGGTATGGCCAGCGAACCAATCATGAGGCCAATGGCAGGAAAAAGAATGGCTAAGACATATTTCATGAGGAACCTCATCACTCGGCATGTTAGAAGACTAGGTGTTCAAATCATCGTTATGCCTAAACAATAGCAATCCAACCATTTTGTGTTGTTATCAATGTTGAGATTTGCAGTCCATCCTTCACTAAATAGTATTGACTCAATCTTTAATTTGTATATGTGATGTCAACTCTATAAATATATGCAATTTGGTGATAATAGTATGAGTTAACTCGCTGATTTGTATCAGCATAACCACTTAAAGTTAATGATTACCGCTGAACATGAATATCACCAAGCTATCTCTAACCAATTTCCGCTCATTCCAGCAAACACAAACTATCGAGTTTGCACCCGTCACCTTATTGTTCGGCCCAAATAGTGTCGGTAAGAGCAGTGTCCTTATGGCTCTGTTCTACTTACAGCATGTAATTAATAAGGGGCAATGTGACCCTCAGCGAATTGAAGCGCTCGGTAATAAATACGTTGGCGGCTTTAAGAATCTTATTAACGGTAAAGATCTCTCTAAAACCATGGTGATTAAGGTTGAGTACCAGAAACCAAAAAACCAGGCAGGACACAGTTTCGATGATAGCACTTGGTTTATTGAGGGTTTACATCAAAAAGCGGCTCAGTTAGGTGAGGCCGTATCTGAACCTCTACTCAATATGAGTAGCCCTAGTGAATGGGCCGACGAGGTCGCGATTGAGTTTGAAATCAAGTGGTCTCACGCTGAAAAAACAGCATTTGTCTGCCGCCAATCTGTGTGGTTAGACAACGAGTTCATTCTGGAAGTGAAGAACACCAAGCCAAACGACAACGCTGAAGTGAGCCGAGTTAACTATCTTCATCCTTTATTTAAAACGGATGACGAAGATAATACAGAAACGGCTTCTCGGGAAGATGGATCATGCGGTGAATTTCATCACCATGTTTTGGAAGCGGCAACCTCTACCCCAATAGATGTATTGTTACCGGATAGTCAACAAAGGTTTGTTCACGCGCCGTTTCATTTTCAATCTCGATCAGGTGCGCTGCCGAGGCTAGATAAAAGGCTAGAAACGAGCTTAGAGTCTGAGCATGACTTGATTACTCGTAGAATCGAGGAGATTTTTAGTGATGTGGTTGTCGCATCACTCGCCAATTTAAACGATGTTCTTTCAGACAGTGTTGCTATTGGGCCGCTAAGACAAATTCCTGATTCTACTTTCGATGCTGAAGATAAGGTGATTCAAAAGGATTGGTACTCGGGTAAGGCGAGTTGGGACACCATTTTCAATGCTGATATGGAGGTGGTTCATCGAGTTAACCGCTGGATGGCAGGCCGTGATTGGCTTGATCTTGGTTATGCCTTGGTTGAAAAGTCTGAGCAAGGGCGAATCGACTATATCAATGATGGCGATAAGTTTAGTGATTTCACACGTAGACAACTGGATGAAGCGTCTAGCGAAGGTGTCAATCATAAGTATTTTTCTTCACGAGAGTATCAACACGACGTGGTTACTTTATGGGACCTTTCAAATGATATTGAGGTGTCAGCGAGTGACGTTGGTGCCGGTATTTCACAAGTTTTCCCCTTGGTGGTTGCAGCAGAATCGAACAAGCGTGGCCTGATTTGTTGTGAGCAACCTGAATTGCATTTACATCCCAAAGCACAAGTTTCATTGGGTGATTTGTTAACTCAAACAGACAGTAAAAACCACTACCTCATTGAAACTCACAGTGAGCATCTGATCCTGCGCTTACTTCGCCGTATCAGAGAAACGACAGATCAAGCGTTGCCAAGTGGCTTTACGCCAGTTAGCAAAGCGGATCTCTCTATTGTCTACCTAGAGTCTTCTGATGCAGGAGTTGTGGCACATAAAACACTGCTTACCGATGATGGTGATTTAGAAACAGGTTGGCCGAGTGGTTTCTTTGATGAAAGAGATGAGGAGCTTTTCTAATGTACAAGGAGATTGCACTCGACCCTCACTGTATGTCGGAATATCACTATTATGCGTTGCTTAAAAGTGCCTTTGGTTTTGAAAATGGTCGATATCTGGTAGCCCCAACTAAAGAGTGGGTTAGGGAGGCGTATCAAAGTGTTAAGGCTTCTGATATTGCGCCAACTAAGAAAAAGTCAGTGACTAATTTTCTTAATAAGTTGCAGCGAGATAAAGCGAATCCTTTCATTGTGTTACCAAAAGATCGAGCAGATTCAACACTGCAGGGTGGATATGAGAATTGGCTCAATTGGATGACATCACAACACTCACTAAGAGCATTCAACGCCGTTGTGTCAGAGCAAGCGGGCACAGAACATATCAATTATGAGCAGATCATTGATGGAGACACGAGTTGGTCGATTCCTCCAACACTTTGGATCGATAAAACCGAGCTCAATCTCTTAGAGGTGACTGTTCCACTACTGAATGTGGGCAAAGATCTAATCATTGCGGATCCCTATTTTAAACTCCCAGGTAATGCATTACTCAAAGCTATTTTGCGTAGGGCAATAGCTGCAGGTGTCCGCAGCGTGAGTATAGTGACCACAATGGATTGCAGTAATTTACCAGGTGTTTTTGAACGTGAGTATCAAGCTTCAATGGTTGATTTGCCTTTGGTGAATTATATCCGTGTGCCACATGGGTTTATACACGATAGATATCTATTGAGTGATAAAGCGGCAATAAAAGCGGGGCAAGGCTTTTCAACCGCACCTGAAAAAGGTCTGCAGTCGGATCGATTAAGCATCAGTTTGTGCGGTTTAGAAGAATACAAAGAAACCAAAGCGTGTATCGACGAGTATCAAAACAAGCATCCAGAAATGTGCACGCGTTTGGGTGAATAATAAAACAATGGCTTAGATAAATATTATGGAATTACAGTTTAAGGATGTATCCGGTAAAGACAATATTGGCGATTTTACTTGGATCCATCAATCAGGGCGTCAGGCACTTATCGCAGACCTGGTATCGGGTTGCGACGTTGCTAGGGGGATAGACCTGCTAAGTAGTTGGTTAACCGTGAATCAAACTAATGAGCTGTTTGTCGCGGAACAAGTGATAGAAGATCTGCATCAACTCTTTTTCAACAATGGGGTTCAATCTACCTTTGGCATCATCACTCAGAAGGCAGAAGAGTTTGAATTGTATTGGGTAGGAAACATTCGGCTTTATCGAGTTGAGAAGGGGGTTAAAAGAGCCGAATCTCGTGGTTTTGAATCTCAACCTATTTCTGTTGTTGGAAGTGAAATCACGCCTATCGTTCATCACATGAACCTTGATAATGATGGGATTTCGAAGTTCATTTTAACCAGTGACGGTTTAAGCAGCCAAAGGATGTGTGAGCTTAATTTAACCTCTGATGCTCTAACCAGTGGCCAACTGCAAAAAAAACTGCTTCCGGCGGTTGTTGACCAAGACTGGTCTGCACTTATCTTTCCGATGTCGAACTCGCACTCTTTTGTAGAAAATGACTGGCCATACAATCCGTTTGTTGGGGCACAAGAAGAGCGTTTACATGAACGCCGAGGCTTAGCTGAATTAGCAACACAACTTTTCACACAACCGCTTTTCGAAGGTTTTAGAATTGTCTCTTGCCCGCCGATCTTGAGTGAAAACTCATCCCGTTTGTTTGATGGACTGCTTATTTATCCGTTTGGTGTGATTCCGCTTGAATTGAAAGATCATCACGGCAGTATCGCAGTTGATATGTGCACGAACAAACGAAACAGCTTGTTGGTCGATAATGATATGGGTCGCACTTACCTCTCGAATCCGGTCACTAAGCTCAGAGAAGCCTTAAGAAGGTTTGGAGATCTACCTGAGTTAAAAGCGCTGCTGCCAGAATTAAAAAATACTGGCTTAGTACTGTTTACGAATCGTAACGCCAATGTTGAGTGTATTTATGATGGTCAAACAGTTTCGGCTCCTTTTATGGAGATGGGGGAAGTCATTGTTGCGCAAACCGAACAGGTATCTTCGCTACTCGTTAAGTTCTGCCGCTCTCGATTTGGTAAAAAACCAAAACGGCGTTTGCTTGAATCGGAAATAAATCAGCTGGTTCAGGAACTGACGGCATCTCCTGTTGAACAGTATCAAGGTGCCATCACCGTTGGAGATTACGAAGTAGAACTGGAAGCGGTTGAGTCGGAATCAACAGATTACTTTACCGTTTATAACGCCGTTCTGTTTAACGAACAGGTTTGGGCGAAGTGCTTTAACTTAGATCACCTAAGCGCTGTACATCGCCAAACCGAGCTCAAGAGCTTGGGTCGAGAAGCTCTAGTGCTTAAGCGCTTGAGCCGAGTGGATGGTGTTCAACGCTATCAAGATAAGGAACTACTTGAAGACAAGTTTTATGTGTTCGTTGAAAAAGCTCCTGCTGTAACACTTGAACAATGGCTTAGTGCGAACCCTACAAAAGAAGAGAAACTGAACCTACTGATCGAATTAGCAGAAACCATTCAACAGATTCAGAGCGTGGGTGACCCCGAGATTATTCATCGAGCCATTAACTTATCAAATATTCGTGTTACCGAACGAAGCGAGCCAATGTTGATAAATTTCGAGTTATGTCAGCAAGAAATGGTTGCGACACTGCCCCTAAATGCTAGAAGAACGTTCGAGCAGAAGTACCAAGCGCCGGAAGTAAATGAACCTGGTCAGTCTTTAACGTTTTCTTCCGATATTTTTAGTCTGGGATTAGTCGTGTTTTATTCGTTAAGTGGGGAACTGCCGTTTGAGCAATCGACGAAAGAATTAGTTAGTAAGGGGCGCCGCCCAGCATATTGGAAACAGCTGTGTCAAAAGTTAGAGCTATCAGGACAACATGCTGAGTTTTGGCAGAGAATACTTCACGTTACACCTAAATACCGTCCAACAATTGAGCAAGTGATAGAGGTCTTAAAGACATGGAAATGACGACAAGTGGCTATGCCAAACAATACCCCAAGGAAAAGGTAATCTATCAGTGCGAAGCGACGAAACGTGCTTTTTATCGCGTCAAATTGCCTCAGCTTGGTTTGTATTACGGGTTAAAAGAGATTGAGGTCGAGGATCTTAAAGCTAGTAAAGCCATTAAAAATGAGATTGTTGCTCTGAACCGTTTGCCGTTTGGTGTTGCAGCTAAGTGCCATCAATATTGGCAAGAAGGAAAGAAGCATTATCTTCTTATGGACTGGGTTGAAGGTAAGCCTCTTAATGAGTTTGTAACGGTGGCACCAGATAATCGTAGAGAGTTTGCACAACGCCTGCGCTTGGCAGAGAAAATTGGTTGGAAGTTGGTTGAACTTCATCGTTATCGTGTTACCCATCGAGACCTCAAACCAGAAAATATCATTGTGCACAGCGACAAAAATCAGAATGTCGCCGGAGTCAGTTTTATTGATTTTGGTTTATCCAACCAAAAGCGTTACCTTGAGGAAGGGACAGCACATTATCGCTCCCCGGAGCAAGAATTTGTGAGACACGTGAGCCTCACACAGTCGTCGGACATTTTTTCATTCTGCCAACTTATTCACTATTTATTGACGGGCCAACCATTGGTACTTCAGCCAAATTTTGATAATTCGGATTGGGATGAGATGAACATTCACTTGCCTACCTCTATACCATCAAAGCTCCGTGATGCATTGCAGCAGGGGTTAACGTTCGACTGTAGTCAGCGCAGTAAACAAGTATTTACTATCGTCAAAGCCTTACAAGAGGCATCTAAGCAACTCAATAGCAAGGGGTAATCGTAATGTCTGCATACAATCAAACCGTGCCTTTTTGGCCGGAAGATAAATCAGCTAAATATGGTTCCGTTCTTCCTCTATTGTACCGTTTGGAAAATAATTATCTGGATAAAAACTGGCCTGACAATGGTGAAGGTCAAGAGGCGGTTATAAGCCAACTAAAGTCAACTAACAAAGCTTGGGCTTCTTCATTTAAGCCGAAAGATACCGTCATCGTCACCTTACTTATTGGTAAATATAAAATCACAATTAATGTTGCCAAGAGTGAGGAAAAACATACGCTTAAGGTGAGTCGCATTTACTATGCGAACAACCAAGACCGTCAGCGCATGCTGGAGCATGGGACTTTGCTCGAGTTTGATGGCATTGAGTTTCTGACGGGCCGCGAATTTGGCAATGGATTGGAAGCTCGTGATGTGAGATTTAAGTATGGCTTATACGCAACTGAGTTACTCGATGCAATCAATTCTCCGTGGAATGTGGAGGGCGAGGAGCTAGAACCAGAACAAGCAGAAGAGGAGGCGCTTTGCTACGAAGAGCAAGAGATGGTCGATGTGTTGCGCTGTTTCATTGATTCTGAATATGAACTCGAAAGAATTGCGGCTCAGCAATGTATGCCTTTCAATGCGACCTCTATCAGCGCTCGAAGTGAGCGAACAACCTACCGTCTTCACTATGAAATTACGTTAGATGAATTTGATTATTCCCGCTTACTTGAAGTACAACCAACGCTGCTTGAAATGCTCGACGAAATGCGAGAGCCAACAGATATATTATTAGAGGTGGCGGATCTCACCCCTATAGAGAATGAACCTATCATTCACGTTAGCATCGAGAAACAAGCGTTAAATTCACAAATACCAGATCAAGCGCTTTTGGCTATTGCGGCTCTACCGACGTTAAAGAAGGTAAGAAACTCCGTTGTAGATTCTTTAGAGTCTGAGTCATCCAAAAACCCATGGTTGTTACCTTTAGCCGCTAAAGTGTATCAACATGAGCCTCTTACCCCAGTTAAGGTTCCATTACCTCCAAGTAAATTTCCACCGACACAGTCGCAAGTCAAAGCGATTGATAGTGGTGCTGGTAGTAATGATTACACTTTGGTTCTAGGGCCTCCGGGCACAGGTAAAACCACGGTTATTCTTCAGTGGGTGAAGTACTTCGCGGCGCAGGGTAAACGTGTTCTTGTGACATCGCAAAACAATAAAGCGGTCGACAATGTACTAGAACGTTTGGCTGAAGAAGACGATTTTGAGTGTTTACGTATAGGCAACGAAAATAAAATCAGCTCTTGCTTGGAGGACATTACACTCGATAATAAAGCCGCTGAATTGCAAGCGCGTATGTTTAGTTCAGCCGATGAGACACTGAAAAACCTAGAGTCTCAACTCACTTATATTCATGAACTGCTTGCGAGTAGAAATGAAATTATCGCGAAAATGGATAATGCAGATAAAGTTCAAAGTGATCACATCCATCATATTAATAGGCAGAAAAGCTTACACGTAGAGTTGGCTGAAATAGAATCGCATATTCTTTCTCACGACAATGTTATTCGTCGATTAAATGCTCAATTAAAAGAAATTGAGCAAAAAGAGTGGCCGATTTTTAAGTCTGTTTCTCGATGGATAAACACTAAAAAGACCAATCTAGTCAATAGCCGTATAGAAAGCTCTCATATAAAGTCTGGAAAACTTAGCGAATCACGAACAACGACTATGGCCTCTATTGCCAATACAGAGAAGTCTATAGAGGAAGCTCAACAGCTTATTGAAAGCTGTAATCAACAGATTGATGCTTACTTTAGAAAGGTCACTTCCCTAGTTGATGAGGTAGTTCTGCCAGGGCAGTCTGAGGACAGAGTAACGAAATTAGAACTGGTTCAATTGGATGAACTGTTGCGTAAAGTTTCGGGTATTCATAGCAACCTCACGCAGTGGTTCAATAAATTGAAAACCGAGCGTCAACAGGCGCTGTATAAAATCTTAATCGAAAACGTAAACGTGGTTGGTGCTACTTGTATTGGTATCAATACCAAAGCCCTATTTAGAGAACTCGACTTTGATGTTGTGATCGTAGATGAGTCTGGTCAGATACAACTCCACAACTTGATTGTCCCTTTGTCCCGAGCCGATAAAGCGATATTAGTAGGGGATCATAAGCAGTTACCGCCTGTCGTCAGTGATGAAGTACTGGAAGAAGTTGAAGCTAAAGACTTCGGTGACTACAAAGACCTTTATCGACTGAGTTGGTTTGAGCACCTATGGAATGCCGCTCCGGACGACCGAAAAATCATGCTGGATACACAATTCCGCTGTCCTTCCATTATTAGTGATTTTGTCTCGGAAGCTTTTTATGAGGGCAACTATTTTGCTGGTGTCGGTATGGATAAGAAAAAACCGCTACTGTCATATTGCCCACAGCCGATGATTTGGATAGACACGACTTGGTTAGAAAATAAAGGTGAAAAGTCGACATCAGAAGAGGGCAGAGCGGTGGTGCAAGATAACGTTTGTGAGACAAATCTAGTTATTGAGCTTCTTAAGTCTTCAATTCAGGAGATGCCAGAACTTGCTGAGAACCGAGAGATAGGGGTTATTGTTCCCTACGCAAATCACGTGAAAGCCATCCAGAACGCAATACGCAGAGAACAAAAGCGTGGTGAGCTACTGGAACTCAAGATGCCACTAAATGAACTGGTTGCTTCTGTAGATAGTTTCCAGGGGCAAGAACGAGATTTGATCATATTCACATTCACGCGTTCGAATCGACAAGGTAAGGTTGGATTCCTTGCGGATTGGCGCCGACTTAATGTTGCTCAAACACGAGCTAAGAAGCAGCTTGTAATGATCGGTGATTCTCAAACATTGACTAAAGGTGCAGACCGAGATAGTGCTCATGATGTGGAATTCAAGAGAGCGATGGTGCTGCTGAAGAGTCAGTGTTATGAGAAAGGGGCGCTAATCCAAGCGAGCCGTTTTCTGCCAAACGAAAAGGTCGTTAAGCGCCCAAGCGTTCAAAACAAATATAGAACGACACACAATCCTAGCTCTAAAACAATGTTGGTAAATGAAAATGGCTAAAAAGAAAACAAATAGTAATCCTTACTTCAATGCCTTGAAGAGTTACGCTGAAGTACTAAATTCTCAGATCGGATCTGATGAAACGCTCTTTTATGTTCGAGATAGTCTGTTACCTATTCTAAATGTGAAAATATTGGTAAAAGAGCGAAGTAGAGAGGAGTTAAGTGATATAGATTTAATGATCTTCAAGTTGATAGAGCAAGGTGTCAGTTCTGTTCAATCTATCGTAACTTTGACTGGTTTAGCAGAAAAACTTGTCACAAAGCACTTGAGTGAAATGGCAGGCCGTTCCTTTGTTACTTTTATTGATGGAAGGTTTAAATTAACAGCGTTGGGGGAAGAGACGCTTGAACACGGTGTCCCAATTCGCACCGTGCAGCGAGCCTATCGCTATTGTGCTGTTTCAGAACAACTGCTGCCGAAAGATGCGTATAAGTTACCTTACACCGAGGTAGATAAGCTTCGCTCTAGCGACTTTACACGTACGATTAGCTCGAACCATATCTTAGAAGAGTCTCAATTAGTTAACCTTAAAGGATTAGACTTATCAAAGGTCAGTTCGAAAAGAGCACTTGGTATTACCGACGAAGCATTATCCTTTGACGAGATTATTGGGTACTCATCTGGTTATCTTCAAACACGGGTCTTTTTGGTCGGCAAAAATAAGCCTCAAAGAGCGATTGTGGCATTTGGAGAAACCTGCGTTGAATATGATTTAGAGGGAATATTGGCGACAGTTACAGCATTAAATGACGAAAATATCATAGGTAACTTAAACGAGTTTCATCAAAGGCAAAAGGTCTCTTTTGGAGATGGAGAAGTCACACTTGATGAGTTCGGTCTCCCAGTTGTCAATATTACGCGAGCAAATCTCGATTGGTTGTCAAAAGGGTTAGAGTCAGGGCAGAAAGCCATCCTTATGTGTGGGACTCAAGCTTTACCTGCTAAGCCTATAGGCTTGAAAGCTTGGGGTAGGCTATCAAGTATATCTGGCTTGACCATTCGTTACTGTCTGCTTGAGGAAGAGTTACAAAAGGATGCATCTAGCCTAAGGGAGTACACTGATTTATGTGATTCGTATATGAGAATTCCTCGAGACGAAAGACCTTATTCAAAGCTAAGTGCTTACATTGAAAATACACTATCGGTGGAAGAGATAGAGCATGTACGTGTACTTGCTGAGCGCTATTCTATAGCTAGGATCAGTAATAATTTACCCAAGACAGAGGCGGTTGAAGCTTAATGGCTGAGTATAAATGGCAGGGGTGGGGATTTTTACCGCTCTTTATCTCAAAGAAATCATTTTTAGAACTTGTGAACTCAGGAAATTGGAAACATTGGAGCGAAGATTTACAAGATCATGAGATCAAAGATATAAGACGCTTCTATACTAGATCTAGTGCCGATTTGTTAAGGCCAATGAAACAAGGTCGCTACGTGTTTGAAGCTAAATTGAGTGATAGCCCGTTGTTATCTTTGGTACCTAATCAACAATCGTTTAATCACGAATTTTCGGTCTGTATTACCAAGCTACAGCTTCTCCAAATGGGCGAGGTGAGTCTGCTTTATTTGCATTTTGAATCTAGCGATAACCTAAGTGCAACTAGTATTGCTGAGCTCAATAGAACTGTTTTTCAATGGGAGCCGAGAACGGAAAGGCATAATGTTTGTCTATGGGAGGATTCAGAACAACAAAAGAAAGGATTAAAGCAACACATTAGTGACTTACTAAGCCTTCCTCTAAGCAATAACAGCCACTATGAAGAAGATGCTTTTGGTCATGAGCTTGTTAGTTGTTCTTGGATTAAGCAAGTAAGTGATTTTGACCAATCTGACACTATTTGTGTGAGTGAGCTTAGCGCAGGAATCAATTTTTCTAACCCTAGGTATAAGCTCTCTGAAAACGAAAAACAGAGGCTTATCGAGAACCAATTTCACTACTGGTCTGATTGGCGCTGTCAATTTAATCTGAATCGTCTTGTTTTTGTAGATCAAACCCCAGGAGAATCATCACTAAACTGGAACTTAGCGACGAACCAGTACTATCTTGATTTGTTAGCCGCGGTAATTTGCCAACGAACAACGCTCGGTCGTTTTAAAGATGAGATGATTTTAAGCCCGAACAAACAAAGAGCGAGGCTTTACGAACGGATATCCCTATTTAGACGATCGTATAAAATGTCTCATGTCTCTACTTACCCTTTTGCAGAGAGATTGTATCAATATCTGTGCTGCCAAGCAGATTTAGAGTTAATAGAACAAAAAGCATTCGTCGAGCTGGAGCATAACCATGCGTTATGGAAGCAAGAGAAAGACGAATCATCCAACACGGTTTTGTTGTTAGTATCACTTGTGGCTGCTTTGCTCGTCCCCGCCAGCTCTATAGCCACAATTATGGCATTAACAAAAGAACAAATGAATCTAACCTTTTGGGCTATATCTGGAAGTATCACTCTAGTTACCGCGATTGTAATGGTGTGGCCGCCACTTAAACGTTATTTGAAAAGTAAAGATTGATGAGAGAACCAGAATCGAGCAGTAATTTTGTAATTGAACTTATTATCGGCATTGTATTGGTTGTGTCTCTTGATTCGGCCTTAATAGCTGTACTAAATATTAGCTTAGTACGGCTAACTGGTAACCAATTGGTGGATGTTTTGTTAATGAGTTTGTTCTTTTTTGGTTTGTATATGACAAAAGTATCACTGTGGCTAAGGGTGCGATTAGTGTCTTTTATCTATAGGTTTTGCAAGTAAACTTCTTAGCTACTTTACCCAAATATGACTCTTTCTATAAACTCTCAGCTCAAACACGCAGGGAGTTTCTCATTTTGAGCATTCATAAGCTTAAGAATACCAATCTGAATTATCTAACTTTTATCATAGCGTTCGAACAAACAAGGGTTTAGCGCATATGACGATACAATTGGTAAAAATTCAAGGTGATGAGACACCGCTGTTCGCCCCGTTTTCTGGAGTTCAAATTGCAGGAGAGGGCGTGCAGAGTTGGGATAAGCTTGAGGAAGATCCGACGTTTCTATTCGGTTTTTGTTTAGAAGCTGGTGAGTTTGTTTATATCAACAATGAATTATCTCAAGCTGTTGGTTTTGATATTTCTGATGTTGAACTTACGGTAGAGCAGCTTTGTAGCATGCTGAAAGTTCGCAATGGTGTTTGTATAGAGCACAATACTGGCTGGGGCGGTAGCTACATTGTAGCGTTTGGGGAACTAAGTGAATGCTAACACAAGGTGATCTATGCCCACACTGTGGTTTGATAATTATGATGCCAACTGACTTAACTCCAGATTGTCTAGGCTGTGGAAAGATTATCAATCAGGAGACAGACCAAACAGATGGTGACGAATTTTATGGTATCTAGACGATAGCATAACTATTAAGTCCTTCTTTTTCATACAAGACCAAATAACTTAGTGAGCCTATTTTGAAAAATATTTTGGTAGCCGTAACAGGCGCAAGTCCTCAAGTCCTAACTGAAACGTTGTTTGCATTGAATCATCAAGGTAAAACAATGCCTGATGAAGTATTTGTGATTACTACCGCTAACTCTAAGCTAACGCTAGAAGAAGGGTTATTTCAAGATGGTCATTGGAACAAGTTAATACAAGATTATCAACTTCCAGACATTAAGTTTAGTTCTGACAATATTTGGTTGATCTCTGATGAAGAAGGCAATGTGTTAGATGATGCAAAGGCCGAAGCAGACCAAGTCGTCATGGCTGACTTTATTACACAGAAAGTAGAGGAGCTGACTCGTAATGACGATGTTGCGATTCATGCTTCAATTGCTGGTGGACGAAAGACAATGGCTTTTTACATGGGCTACGCAATGTCTTTGTATGGTCGTGAGCAAGACGTGCTGAGTCATGTGTTCGTAGACGATGATTTTGAGTTTGTGAGTGAATTTTATTACCCAACTCCTTATGATAAGTACATCGTCGGGAGAGATAAAAAAAAGGTCGTAAACACCAAGGACGCTAACGTCACCCTAGCTGAAATCCCGTTTGTAAGAATGCGTCGTCAGGTTGATGAGTCAATTTATAATCAAATGCAAAGCCATTCGTTTTCAAAAACTGTATCAGCTTTGAATAGCGCTCATAGCTCAGAAATTAAAGTAAAAATTTCGACCAAGGATAAGACATTAGATGTGGCTGGTGTACCTGTAAAACTTACAGCTAAAGCGCTAGCTATTTACTTATTCTTCGTCAAAAAAGCCATGAGAACGGAAACGTTGGGGCGAATATTTGAAGAAGACGTTGACCAAACACGTGAATATTTAGAAGTATTAGACTCAATGAAAGCCGACGTGCGTTTGTACAAAAGCATGGGTTTAGAAGATGAGGGGCAGTGGCGTCAGAATGATTTTGAATTGACACCTAAATTGACGAAAGACTTCGTACGTCAGTCATTAAGTGCATTCCATAAAACGTTAGAAAGGCGTTTAGTTCCAGATATCGTGGAAAAAATCAAAGTGCACTCTGATGGTGCCAAAGCCGGTGCGAGTTATAGTGTCAATAGTGGTATTACTATTGAGGTAGATGGGCTGTTTGTCTGAACCTAAACCTAAATCGCAATAGTTTGAAGCTAATTTGAGCTGGCATTGGACTGTAACAAGGTTCAATAAGGTCAGTTCTAAACTTAAGTAACACCAGAAGTAACATTTTTAAATTCTATTTTTATAATTCCCATACTACTCAATTTGATATATTGGATAGTCGAGTCCAGTAGCGGCACCAAATTCGTTCTTCATGAACAAACAAAAAAGCCCACCTAGTGTGGGCTTTTTTGTGTCTGTAATTCCTTGTGTTATCTCGTTCTTTATGAACAATCAAAAAAGTCCACTGAATGTGGGCTTTGATGTAGATCTTGTCGTCTTCTAAACTAACCTCGAATGATCATTTGCTCGCGCTCTGGACCTACCGATACCATCACGATTGGCACACCCATCAGCTCTTCGATACGAGTAACGTAATCTTGCGCTGCTTGAGGAAGGCTCTCAAACGTGCGGCAACCCGTGATGTCTTCATCCCAGCCAGCCATATCTTCATATACGGGCTTTAGCTCAGCCGTTTGTGGCCAAATCGGGTTCTCAGTATGTTCACCTGAGTAAGCGGTACAGATTTTAAGTTCAGACAAACCAGACAGGCAATCGATCTTAGTCAGTGCTATTTCCGTTGCAGCTTGTAGGTCAACACCGTTGCGAGTTGCTACCGCGTCGAAGTAACCCATGTCACGTGGGCGGCCTGTTGTTGCGCCGTATTCGTTAGAGCTTTCGCGGAAGCTATCTTGTTCTTCCATTGCAGTTACTAGCGTGCCAGTACCAACAGACGAGCTGAATGATTTAGCAACAGCGATAACACGTTCAGGACGAAGTGCAGGTAAACCGCTACCAATGCCAGCATAAGCTGCGGTTACATTCGAAGATGTTGTCCAAGGGTATTCACCGTAGACAAGGTCGCGACCTGCGCCTAACTGAGCTTCAAACAGTAGGTTTGCGTCTTGTGATTGCAGCGCTTTAAGCGGCTCAGTTACGTTGCAGATGAACGGGCGCCACGCTTTAGTTACTTCAAGTAGCCATTCTGTCATTTCAGAAGCAGTCTGGGAGAAGTCACATTGAGGGTAGAGCGCTTTAAGCTGAGGCATCTTCCAATCAAGTAGGAATTGAATACGCTGCTCTAAAATTTCAGGTTGATTCAGCCAACCGACAAGAATGCCTTTCTTCATTACACGATCGCCGTACGCTGGTGCAATGCCTTGACGTGTAGAGCCGTAAGCGCCATCGCCCAAACGCTCTTCTTCAAGCGTATCTTCAAGAGCATGTAAAGGGAGACACAGTGTCGCACGATCTGAGATCGCCATTTTCACTTTGATGCCAGCCTCTTGAACTTCTGCAATCTCTTCAGTTAGCGCAGCAGGGCTGATCACCATGCCAGGGCCAAGAACCGCCGTACAATTAGGATTAAAAATACCACTAGGTAGTTGGTGCAGTTTGAATGTACCGAAGTCATTTACCACAGTATGACCTGCATTGTTTCCGCCTTGGAAACGAATGCTAGCAGAAGCTTGGTCTGCTAAAAAATCGACGATGCGGCCTTTGCCTTCATCACCCCAGTTTGCGCCCACAACAACGATAGATGGCATAATTTTTCTCCTAACTGATTGAGGAATCATGTTAGGCCTACAAGGTGGATAAGAGAAATTAATTATCTTTATTATCTTGATAAGGATTTCATATATCCTTAAAGTCTTAAGCTACAAACGAGATTCCCTATCACGTTCGTTCCTCACTGTAGGGAATGACGATGGGGCATTCTTTACTTTTAGGGAATGATATTAGTGACACGAGAGAGAGGACATGATGCTCGATATTAATTTGTTGAAGACGTTTGTGACGCTTGCGGAGTACAAGCATTTTGGGAAAGCGGCCAATGCACTGCACATGACACAACCCAATGTGAGTTTGCACCTAAAACAACTGGAACAACAAACACGCATAAAGTTGATAGAGAGAAGCCCTTTTCAATTGACTCAAGCGGGTGAACGGCTATTGGAAACAAGCCAAAGAACGCTACTCGAACTGCAGATTTGTCAGGCCGATCTCAATGCCATTAACGACCTTAAAATAGGGACGTTAACCATTGCCGTAAGTGACATCATTTCTCGATTTTTGCTAATTCGTCCGTTCCAGAAGTTCAAAGCGCAGTATCCCGGTATTGACCTTACGCTCTTGAATACCACGTCATCTCAGGCATCGAATTTAGTTAAAAATGCTCAAGCGGATATTGGTTTTGTTATCGCCAAAGAGCAGCACAACGAGTCTTTGTATTTCACTAAGCTGCAAGAGCTTTCTTGGTGTGCGCTTGGCGATGGGTTTGATATCCGAGACTCTGATGCAGAGCTCACTTTGATTCTACTAGGTCATGATACGAGAACGCGTGACTTTATTGATGAAGGTTTACCAAGCCTTAATCTACCTAATTATAGGGTGATGGAAGTAGGGAGTGTCGATGCTCAAATCGACTGGGCAGAAGCGGGATTTGGTGTGGCTATTGTCCCGGAGTTTGCGGTATCAACCAAGCAGCACCTGCATTCGAAAGTGACACCATTGACCAACTTCTCGAGCACCAGTCTTGGTTATATTGTTCGGCAGAACCAAGTCTTGTCGAAAGCAACCAAGCAGCTGTTAGGTTGGGTGAATGATGAGATTATTTCATTGCAAAACAAATAAATACAATCATTGAGTTTGACTCAATCAGCCCACCTCGAGTGGGCTTTTTTGTCCCTGGAAAGCCTCGTTTTTACTGAATCAATAATCTTTGGAACAAACTAGCGCTCACCATCAACTATTCGTCCCGCAAATCAGAGTTTCAAAATTCATCGTTGACAAAGTTTGATAATCAAACTAAATTTCAAATTATTACTTTGATTGTCAAATTACTTGTCAATCAAAGGGCTTCTATTTGCAACGATCATCTAACCACAAACACAAGCTAAGGACGCCATTTTGAGTTTTCCAACACGTCACCAACACAACTTTTCTTCACATAACAGCCAAGGTGAAAAGCGTACTTTCTACGTTCTCTTGTTAACTATCATCACCATGGTTGTCGAGATCGTTGCCGGTACTATTTACGGCTCTATGGCGTTACTTGCTGATGGTTGGCACATGGGGACGCATGCTGCGGCGTTTGGCATCACCTTATTTGCATACCGATATGCGAAGAAACATGCCGAGAGCGAACGTTTCTCTTTTGGTACTGGCAAAGTCAGCGTGCTAGGGGGCTATACCAGCGCGATTGCGTTGGGGATTGTGGCATTGTTGATGCTGGTGGAATCGGTACATCGCTTGTTTAACCCACAAGCAATTCAGTTCAATGAAGCGATCATCGTTGCTTGTATTGGTTTAACCGTGAATGTAGTGAGTATGTTTTTACTCGGCGATCACCATCATGATCACGGACACCATCATGATCACAACCTACGCGCAGCCTACATGCATGTGTTGGCGGATACTCTAACTTCGCTGCTTGCGATTGTTGCGCTGCTATTTGGTAAGTTTTACGGTTGGAACTGGTTAGATGCAGCAATGGGAATGGTTGGCGCATTCGTGATTGCTAAGTGGACGATGAACCTTATGAAACAAACCAGCCCAATCCTGCTGGATGAGAATATCGACCAAGATTATCGTGACTCAGTGACCAAAACCTTAACGCCTTATGCGTCGGTCACCGATTTCCATATGTGGAAGGTGAGTGGGCATCACTATTCAGCAGCGATTACTCTTGAATCAAACAGTGATAAAACCGTCTCTGAATATAAACAAATGCTCGCCAAGTTTGATAAGATTAATCATCTTACTCTTGAAGTGCATTCAAACGACCATGCGAAATATAGAACAGCTTAACCAAATACTGACTGAGTTCTACGATAAAATGTCTTCGTGGGAGCAGTCTGTTGTCAAAGAGACGGGTTATTCCCTGGCTCAAGTACACACCATTGAAGTACTTGGTATGCATGGTGCGTTAAGAATGAAAGAGCTCGCTGAAAAGTTGGGTATTACCACGGGTACACTTACTGTTCAAATAGAAAAGTTGGTTAAAGCTGAATTGATTGAGCGCCATGAACACCCAACAGATCGTCGTGCGATTGTGGTTGCCTTGACGGATGAAGGGCAGAAGATCCACGTCCACCATAACCAGCTTCACTTGAATTTGGTTAATGAGCTGACGCAAGATATCGAAGAAGACGAGAAAGCGGTGTTATTGAAGTGCCTAACCAAGATGGTAAAAGCGTTTTAGCCAGCCTTGAATTCGCACCTAACTCTTTAGCTGCAAAGCGATTGACTAGAAAATCAAAAGATGGACCTGACTCGAATTGAGTAGGTCCATCTTTTTCGCCGTTTACGCTCTACTGTACAATCATCAATAGACGGATTCACTGTTTAAAAACCAAGTCAAAACCTCCAATATTGCGCTTCGCTCGTGCTCTTCTGGAGAGCCAAAAAAATGTCATCATAAATAATGCGTCCAAATGTGCGTCAAAGTCTTTTTATTCAATGCCTTGTATGCCGTGGTGTTCAGTCTGTTTATGTTCCGTCAAATAGCTGTCTCTCACTTTTATCATTCAACTAATGTACATGTATTCAATTTGTGTTATTGATGCTTTTATCTTTAGTGAAAAGATTCATTCTCTGTTTGAATACCATTGAGAATGTCACTGCTGGTGGGCTGAACAGTCGCTAGATTTAGTGCTCATTACTGATACAAAAAATATAACAATAACCAGGTCGCGCAAGTTGGATATCCATTCTTTGATGCGATTTATTTAGATACTCATAGTTAATTTAGTAAAGACGAGCCACGTATATGAATATAAAGAAAAAGCTCTATTCGTTGGGGATGTTCTCCATCTTCGGCATGATTTCACTGCTGTTTACCACATCACAATTTGCAGACACCACCGCTCAAATGAGCGAAGCCAAACAAATTACCAAAGAGCTTGAAGTGCGTTTGCTCAACCTTCGCCGTAACGAGAAAGATTTTTTACTGCGTAGCGATATGAAATACCTCGACAAGTTCGACGTAAACTACAAAAAATTCTTAGCGTCTGAATCTAAGCTAGATACAGTGCTCAGTGATTTAGGTTTAGCCAACAGCACACACCTACGTGAAGACATCGAAACCTACCACACCAGCTTTGTTAACTTAGTTAAAGCGAGCGAAGTCTATGGGCTATCACGTGACAAAGGTATGCTAGGCGAGTTTCATGTTTTGCTCGATAACATCAGCGCGACAGCCAGTGCGGAACAAAAAATCGAGCTTTACCTGTTCAATGACTTAATTGAGAAGGGGGAGTTTGACCCGAGTGTTCTTTCTATAACTTCAAATATGAGTAGCTCAGCTGCTTTGATTGACGCTGCTCGCCAAGTGGTTGAGCAAAAGCGAGTGATTGGCTTGAAGCACAACGAAGGTCTGCTTGGGCAAGCTCGCTCGGGTTCTCATGCTATCGAAACTCAATTTAAAGAGTTCTCCGCGGTGCTAGACCAACAAACGCAGCAAGAGATGGACAAGCTATCGCTGATCAACAACATCCTTTGCGTCACGCTACTCGTGTCGATCATTCTGTTCAGCTGGTTAATCGTCCGTTCTATCATTGGTAAAATTGAGTCACTGCTTTCGGTGATTCGTAACATCGTTGATTCTAACGACGTGTCTATTCGTTCGCACCTAGATGGCAAAGACGAACTCAGCACTTTAGGCCAATACTTCAACCAACTGTTGGATCAACTGGAAGGGCTTATCGCTGCCTCTCAATCTAAGTCACTGCAACTGACACAAAGCACATCGAACATGCATGATGAGCTAGAGTCAGTAATCAAACAGTTTGAAGTTCAAGCAAATCACACATCTACAATGACAACGTCAGTTCAAGAGATGGTACTCACCATTGGCGAGATCTCTGAAAGCACATCGGTTGCCGCTGAAGGTGTACATCAAGCGAAAGTGAATGCCGATAAAGGCCGTGAAGTGGTGGTTGAAACCATCAGCAACATCACCCAGTTGTCTGAACGTCTTTCAAGCAGCCAAGATTCGATCAGTTCACTGAACCATCATGTTGACCAGATCGGCGATGCAGTAAACATCATCCAAGGCATTGCAGAACAAACTAACCTATTGGCATTGAACGCAGCAATTGAAGCAGCACGTGCGGGTGAACAAGGTCGTGGCTTTGCGGTAGTTGCCGATGAAGTACGCGCACTAGCAAGCAGAACGCATCAATCGACCACAGAGATAACTTCAGTGGTGAGTGCAATTCAAAGCCAGATGCAGGCGTCGATGGCAGAGATTGGCGAGTGTAATCAACAAGGTCAACTAACGCTGAAAGATTCGGAAGAGCTGGATGCGAGCTTGCAACTTATCTTGAGCGACATGGAAAGCATCCAAGGTAATTCAGAACGTATTGCTTCAGCGATTGAAGAGCAGGGCGCAGTAATGGCGCAAGTGAGTGACTCAATTACTGAGCTGAACACTATCTCGAACGACAATAACGCTTCGGCGCAGCATTGCTTAGTTGAAGTGGACAAGGTAGCAGAGCAAGCGAACGATATGGACCAAGCGGTCGCGCAGTTCAAAACTTCATAAACAACATAGAACTTACTAAAACAAAAGGCGTGGATCATCTACGCCTTTTTTGTGACTAAAATTCAAATAGATAAATGACGAGAATAAAAAAACGGCCCGATCTGGGGGAAGATCTGGGCCGTTATATTACGTATTAAAGGGGGGACTACTTATTTCGGCCTTCCAGCACATCCAGTGCCAGTTCAACCGCTTTATCAATATTGTCGCATCCCGCTAACTTACCTGAGCTGATAGGACCAAGCACATTAGCGTATAACGAGAGCTGCTTGTTAAATGGCAGGCTCAACTGCTCATATAAACGCTGGCGAATCTCGGCATGTTGCTCAGGAGCGTGAGCAGCAAGGCTTTTCAAAGTGTCATAAACAAGAGTGGTGGTAGTGTTCATTCGTCTCTTTATCTTTGAGTGGGGGATTTCTATTTTAATATCATTTGGGTACAAGTTGCTGTGATATATGTCATACAATAAGTCAAATAAACTTAGGGTGAGCATTTTGGTCTTAACTGACAAGTGAGAAATCATCAATGATTTTTAACGCACCTGAAAAATCATTGTTTATGTTGAAAGAATGTTGAAATGCAATGACTTCACAACCACTAGCTAAACCAGCCTGAAGTCCTGGAGCCGAGTCTTCAAAGATAATGGTTTTACTTGCGGTTACATTTAATCTAGATAGCGCCAACAAATAAGCTTCCGGATCTGGCTTGTGCATTGAAACATGCTCTTTAGCGATGACAAGATCAAACAAGTGCTCAAGTTTACAAGCTTCCAGTATTTGGTTAGCCATCCACTGTTGCGCAGAAGTTACAACCGCACATCGCTTCCCAGAAGATTTTAGTTGCTGTAGGAGGCCAACGACACCTTTATTGATAGATAATCTTTGTGAAAGGAGTAATTGATAATGTTCCTTAAATTTATCGTTAAACTCTTGTCTCTCTGGTTCGATTTCTCCAACTTTGAAAAAATACTGAACGACATTTTCCCATTTCATACCCATTACATTTTGATAAATACGGTGGTCAACGATGGAACCATAGTCTTTACAGGTCAGCGCTAATGCTTGGCCTTTGAGCGGCTCGGAGTTTACTAATGTTCCATCCATATCAAAGATAAAGGCGTCGTAATAAAGTTTTATTGGTTCCATTTCAATACGTTAACTCAGGATTAATTCGTTAATGGTGGGTAGCATTCAATAATCTCGACGCCATCGTCTGTTTCTATCGTGATATTTTCAATGCCAGCCGGGCAGAAAAATTTATCGTACTTATTGAGTACTAAAATTTCTTCGTCTAATTTAATCGTACAACTGCCAGCAGCAATAACACCGACATAAAAGTCGTTCTCAGATTTGGTGATGCTGCTAATGACTTTTGTGCGACAAACTCGATATCTGTCGGTTGTTTTGTCATCAATGAGAGACTCTTTTACCGATCCGTCAGCATAAGCTGTTAATAGTTGAGGTGTCTTTTTGTTCTGAGTTGCCACAGCTTCAACCGACTTCTCTGAATAGTCAAAAACATCAAGGCAAAAGTCCAAATCTCGCTTCATGTAGCGAGCTTCTTCAGGAAGTGTATAACCAGCTCGTTCAAACTCAAATCGAACAGCCCAGTCCGATGGTTCCATTATCTCAATCATTAGAATGCCTTCGCCAATCGCGTGAGGCATTCCTCCTGGAATAAAGTAACACTCACCAGGAGATACTTTGATTTTTTCGAAGCAAGTTTTCAGTCGGTTAATGTCTTGTTCAACAATGATCTCTTTCAACGTTTCTTTAGTCGGAGGCGTCTGAAATCCGAGATAAATATAAGGATCATCAATCTCCTCACGAACTTGTAAAATATAGTAGGCTTCAGCCTTGCCTGAATTTGAATCTAGGTGCTTTTGGGCAAACTCTCTGGTTGGGTGTGCTTGGAAATGTAAGCGAATTGAAGAGTCTAGAAACTTAATCAAAACCATAGGGTTAGGACCGAATCTACTGAAGTGCTCTTTACCTAAAAAATACTCAGGATCTAGATCTAATAATTCGGCGAAATCGAGTGAGTGATCGCCGATAATCGCAGTTGATTGACCTTCACTGATTGTTTCTCGACCTGGGTTAACGGCTTTAGTGACCGATGCAATCCAGTCTTCAGGAAAATGAGAGTCGACCGGAACGCTTTCGTTATTAATTTGGTCTAAAACCTTACCACCACTGTAAGAGCGCCAAACGCGGTTCTGACCAAATCGAATCAACTTATTTTTGTATTCCATGCCTAGCCCTTTAAGTTCAGTGTTTTTGTTAAGTTATGTAAAGTTTGCATTGCACCAACCTCTTGAATACATTCGAAAAGGTCGACTATCTTATTTACGAATTCGGCATCTGCAAGAAGGCTAGATTCAAAAATACCATCAATGCTTAATAAAGAAATGACAGCTTCACGAGGCGTTTTACTTTCTTGTTTGATTTGCTTGAACACGCCAGCCATTGGATCATGAACCTCGATAGCATCGCCGTTGTCATCCATGCCAATCACATAAGCCATCCACCCTGCAATGCCCAACTCTAACCAAGTTGTTTGAACAGCATTTTCACGGTTATATTTGAGAGATTCACAAAATCGTGGTGGTAATTTCTGACTTCCGTCCATTGCTATCTGAGAGGTAAGGTGTTTTAAATTTGGGTTAGAGAAACGTTCAATCAGCGAATCTGCGTAAGCTGCAATGTCAGTTTCCTTTGGTAACGACAATGAAGGCGTTTGCTCATTCATCATGAAGTCTAGAATCACCTTCTTAAAATATGGGTCTGAAATCGCTTCTGACACATACTTATAACCACTCAAGTATCCCAAGTACGCAAGAAGTGAGTGACTACCATTTAGCATGCGTAGCTTCATCTCTTCAAAAGGTATGACATCATCGACAAATTGCGCGCCCACTTCATCCCAATTTGGTCGACCAATTACAAACTTATCTTCTATTACCCATTGTCGAAAAGGTTCACAAGCGATGGCACATGGATCCGAGTAGCCGATAGCTGTTTCTATATAAGATAAGCTTTCTTTATTCGCCGCTGGAACAATACGGTCTACCATAGTGTTTGGGAATGTGACATTAGCCTCTATCCAAGAATACAACTCCAAGTCGACCAATTTTGCAAAACTAAGAATAGCCGACTTCGCTACTTCTCCATTGTTTTGAATATTGTCGCAAGACAATACGGTGAACGCGTTAATATTCCTTTCTTTTCTGAGTCTTAAACCTTCAACGATATAACCGATGGCGGACACTGGACGAGAAGGTGAGTCGAGATCGAGCTGGATGAGACGATTGTTAACATCAAGAGAGCCAGTACTTGGTTCAATGCAATAGCCTTTTTCTGTGATAGTCATTGAGACTATACGAACGTTTGGATTCGCAATTTTTTCGATGATAGTCGACTGACCGTCTAGATCTGGATGTAAGGATTGAGTGATTGCCTTTGATATTTTTATTTGTTCGCTTGTCGCACCTCTCTCCAAAACAGTGTAGCAATGACCTTGCTCTCTTAACTGCTGAATAAGCGATTGTGAACCAAATAAGTTAATGGAACAGATCGTCCAGTTAGACTTTTTATTGTCTAACAATTCGCTTGTATATAAAGCTTGATGAGCTCGATGAAAAGCCCCTAAGCCAATGTGAACAATTCTCTGTTCTTCTTTTAAGTATTGATTTAAAACATTTTTATTCATACTTCCGCACTCTCACTCCAATTTTTAAAATCAGACGGCTATAAAAATTACCATTAGAGAGTAACATTCATTTGTATTATTTAAACGGCATATCATCAGAGATTTATTTTTTTGTGAGAAGTGTCAACCAATTGGTAGACCAATTTTGACAGCCAATATCTAGGGGCGATATAAAAGAAAGCGAAAGGTGTTTAGTTTTTAAATATCACGGTTAGGGATCATTATGAATATCGATATACTTATAGTTATAGGCTACTTCGTTTTCCTCCTCGGAGTAGGTTGGATGTTTCGATCAGCAACGTCATCGACAAGTGATTACTTTAGGGGGGGAGGCAAAATGTTGTGGTGGATGGTTGGGTCCACAGCATTTCTTCAAGCACTGAGTGCTATGACGTTTACTGGCGTAATGGGAAAAGCTCTTGATGTTGGCTTATCCATCTCTGTTATCTTTTTTGCGAATGCTCTTGGTTACTTTTGTAACTACTTATTCTTTGCTGCAAGAGCTCGACAGATGCGAGTTATCAGTCCAATCCAAGGCATTCGCAAACGTTTTGGTCCTGTTAGCGAGCAAGTTGTAACGTGGGCGACGGTACCGTCGAGTGTACTTCAGGCTGCGCTATGGCTGAATGCATTAGCGATCTTTGCAAGTGCGGTATTTAATATCCCAATTGAAACAACGATAGTTGCTGCGGGTATGGTTGTACTTCTTATGTCTCTGGTCGGCGGAAGTTGGGCTGTAGTTGCATCAGACTTTATACAGATGATCATCATTACTGTTGTTACCTTCATAGCGACAATCGTAGCGATATACAAATCTGGTGGTGTAGCACCAATCCTAGAAGCGGGTTTGCCTGATCAAGGGTTTGTTGGAGAAGGGTATAGCTATACCTACTTATTTGTTGGCTGGTTTATCTGTATTTTCATCAAACAGTTCTTCAGTACAAACAATATGATTGATTCTTACCGCTATATTGCAGCAAAAGATACTAATAATGCACGTAAAGCTGCAATCCTAGCGTGTTGTCTAATGGCGTTTGGACCTTTCATTTGGTTCCTTCCTGCTTGGTATGTAAGCGGAAATTACCCAGATATGTCTACATGGGGCCTCGATGTTCTAGGCAAAGATATTTCTAATGCCACTTATTTTGTCTTCGTTCGTAACGAGATGCCCGTTGGGATGGTTGGCTTGATGATGTCAGCTATGTTTGCTGCAACCATGTCGTCAATGGACTCTGCATTAAATAGAAATGCCGGCATATTCATTAAAAACGTTTATGAACCTTACATGGCAAAAGACAAATCAGATAAATCGATCTTGTTTGCAAGTAAAGTTTCTACCGTGGTATTCGGCTTGTTGATTATTGTTTGTGGCTTGTTCATGAGCAAACTGCAAGATTTTGGTCTATTTGATGCACTTATGATGGTGAGTACGCTTGTCGCGTTCCCTGTGCTTATTCCGTCACTGCTTTGTTTCTTTATCAAGAAGACTCCAGATTGGTCATGTTGGGCAACCATTGCCGTAGGCGCTTGTGTTTCAGCCGTTATTGCTTCAACAAATGCACCAATGATCGAAAGCCTGTTTAATTTATCTGAACCATTGTCTAGTCGTGAATTCGCTGAAATGAAATCGATAACCATGGGCGTAACAGGGCACATTATTATCACAGGTGGTTTCTTCTTGCTGACTCAACTTTTCTATAAAGAGCCAACAGGTAAGCGTGCTGAAGAAATCGCAGAGTTCTTTAGTAATGCAGAAACTCCAGTAATTGTAGAAGATTCGCCTCAAAGCTTCGAAGCTGATAGACAACAGTACATTTTACTTGGTCGAGTGTTATTGGCGACAAGTGCAGCGCTTCTCCTATTAACGCTGATACCAAACCCTATGTGGGGAAGAATGTTATTTGTATTAATGGCAGCGATTGTCGGGTTTATATCTTGGCTATTACTACGAGCTGGTAAGTTAAATGATGTAAAACTAAAAGCTTACACTGTCTAATTAAATAAAATATCAGATGAAGCCTTAATAAGGCTTCATCAAAAAAATTAATAATAGGTAATAACTTATGAAGCAAACTTGGCGATGGTATGGTCCAAATGATATTGTAACGCTTAATGATATTCGTCAGGCTGGGGCAACAGGAATCGTAACGGCATTACATCATATTAAGAATGGTGAAATATGGTCTAAAGAAGAAATACTAAAACGTAAAAAGTTAATAGAAGAAAATTCACTTACATGGGAAGTTGTCGAAAGTATCCCTGTTCATGAAGAGATCAAGACTCAAACTGGAAATTTCATTCAATGGATAGAGCACTATAAGCAATCTATTATCAATTTATCTGAATGCGGAGTTGATACAGTTTGCTATAACTTTATGCCAGTTCTTGATTGGACGAGAACAGATTTAGAGTATGTACTCCCAGATGGCTCAAAAGCATTAAGGTTTGACCATATTGACTTTGCTGTTTTTGAGCTATGCATACTAGAACGAGAAGGTGCACATGAAGAGTATTCAAAAGAAGACATTGCACTTGCTCGAACTCGTTTTTCTAACATGCCTGATGACAAAATTGCACAGCTAACATCGAATATCATCGCTGGTCTACCAGGTGCGGAAGAAGGCTATACTCTTCAGCAGTTTAGAGAGCAACTGGATCAGTACCAACACATTGACGGCAATAAGTTACGTGAAAATTTAGTTTACTTCCTAAACGAAATTACCCCAGTGTGTGAAGAGTACGGCGTGAAGTTGGCCATTCACCCTGATGATCCACCACGCCCAATTCTTGGTTTACCGCGAGTGGTATCTACGATTGAAGATATCGAATTCTTGACGCATCGTGTACCGAGCAAAATGAACGGTATTACTATGTGTACCGGGTCTTATGGCGTGCGAGACGATAACGATCTTGTGAAGATGATTGAAACTTTTGGTGATCGAATTTATTTCACGCATCTGCGTTCAACAAAGCGCGAAGAAGAACCCGGCAACTTCCATGAAGCAGCTCATCTCAATGGTGATGTTGATATGTATGAAGTGATATTTGCACTTCTTAAAGAAGAAAATCGTCGTACTAATAATGGACAAAGTGATTTAATTCCAATGCGGCCTGATCATGGTCACCAAATTATTGACGACTTAAATAAAAAAACAAACCCAGGGTATTCTTGCATAGGCCGTTTAAAAGGCTTAGCTGAGATTCGTGGTGTCGAGTATGCATTGACTCGGTCTCATTTTAATTAATGTGTTTTCAATTCGATATTGGGTTTTTAAATTAAGCTAACCCAGGGATATTATCGGATTAGCTTATTTAGTGTCAGTGAAAATATTGATAATCAATAAGGGAAGTCGTTACTGTTACTTCCCTTTATTTATAGGTGATGATATGTCGGTTCAACAAAAATTTGGCGGTGAACTTTCGGATGAGGAATTTAGAAAATTCACCCTATATACAACACAAAGTAATAATAAACATGATGACGAGTCGAGAGCTCAAATCTTAGGCTTCACCAACAATAATGTTCGAGTTGCTCCAGGAGCTATCGTTCGCATTGGTGAAAACCAAATCGGAACACGAAGTTATATAGGCCTATACAGCTACATTAATGGTGATGTGGAGGTTGGTGAAGACGTTTTGGTAGGGCCACATGTTTCTGTCGTTGCGTCTAATCATTTATTTGACCCGACTTCAGAGAGCTTTAGTGGTCGTAGTGATTTGGAAAGCGGAAAGGTCACAATCGCAAAGGGTGTTTGGTTGACATCTGGTGTTGTTGTCACTCCAGGAGTGAGCATCGGTAAATGTTCATTGATTTGTGCTAATTCGGTAGTGACATCCGATGTGCCCCCATATTCGATTTTTGCAGGGACCCCAGCGAAGCAAATTGGTCATATTGATGCAGAGACAGGGCAATATCATTGGTCGAAATAGAGGAGTAACACATGCTACAACTAGAAAGAACGCATGATTTCCAAATTTTTTTGTCGCCTTGTAACGAAATTTCCTCAGTCAATCCCCCAAGTTTCAATTGGCCTCAAGGAGAGTATGGTTCTGCATATAACATCGAACTTGAAGACAAAGACGGTGAGCAAAAATGGGATTGGAAATCGGTGCAGTCTCCTTTACAACCGACATTTCAGTTACCTCAAGGTAGCTATCGCTGGAGAGTGACTTGCCTCAATACTCTAGCAAAATCTGATTGGATTGTTTTTGAAATCACGACGGAGTCAGAAAACTACTTGGCACCGGACGCTATGTCACTATTCTCACTGTGTACTAATAAAGACCAGTTTATGATGTATCTCGATGAAGATATTGACGCAGTCAGCAATGCTTCATTAAGTGCAAGAGACAAGTTACGCAATAGTGTTGAACTAACTGATATAGATGACATTTTATATTCTAATCATTATCGCCGTGGTAATGAAGAAGGGAAGCGTACAGCTATCGCTAACGTAAGACGTTGGATTGATCGCGATCTTATCGCACTAACATTACTATATAAGGTGTGGGGTGATGAGGTGGCAGGACATAAGGCATGCCAAATTTTATTGCGCTTATCCGAGTGGAGCCCTGAAGGCCCGGCGTCACTGTTAAGGCCTTGTACGTGGGGAGATGAAATTGGCCTGTCAATGACGCGAAATTTGTATCTTGCCTATCATTGGTTGTCTCCATTGCTGACGACCGACGAGTGTTCATTCGTCAGGCCGCTCTTAATTCGATATGCCTATCAAATGGAAGAGCGCTTAGAGCAAGATAAGTTTAAACAGTACCCGGGACATTCACATACATCGCGTTTGCCTGCTTACTTAGGCGTTGCTGCCCTTGTGTTACACAAAGAGTTTGAACTTAAAACTTGTGAACGTTGGCTTAATTACGCCTTAATGATTTACCGAGGTGTGTTGCCTTTCTATGGCGGAAAAGATGGCAGTTGGGTTGAGGGGCCTTTTTATTCTTCTTCCTATACCAAGTGGCACCATCCGTTTTTCTTGTCGGTTGAGCGTTTAAGTGGCTTTTCTTTCTATAATCACCCGTTTTATAAGAATTACGTTAAGTTTGCTTTGGACTTTGTGGCGAATAACGATCGAATTCATCCCTTTGGTGATGGCTTCTGGTGCAAGAGAGAAGGTAAAGAGTGGCCTGGTTTCTTTGCGCAAAATCCACTCAGAATATATGCACCACGGTATGGTTGTACGAAGTCGATATTAGAGTCCAAGAAGTTAGAGTCCAATATTGAGACTTACAAGCTCCATTTATTAGATATAGTACCGACGTATCCGCAGTTACAATTTGAAAAATCGGGTCAACATTCAACCGTTTCTAATACGTTAATGACTTCAAATGAGGCGTTTGTTTCTGACGAGACTGCTCTGTGTGTGAGCCCTGCGTCGAACAACATTTACTATTCATACGCAGGGTTAGGTAAAACTGCCCATAGTAAAATGTCGGTGTACTACCGAGCAAGTAAGTTTGGTAATAGTTCTCATCGCCATGCTGATCAAGGGAATGTTGCACTAGTCGATGATGGCGTTAATGTTCTTACTCCGAGTGGCAGTTATGGCTATAGGTTTGGTAGCAAACATCATAGTTTATGGACTCGAACTACGCAGGCGCATAATTTACCCTTATTTGGTGGTGTCAATTTAGACGATAGCGTTACCAACGCGACTGAAGGTCAGAAGATAGATTGCGCAACAGCTCAAGCAACAGTAATCACTCGAATTGATAGCAATGAGTTTCAATGTGTCGTTCTAGATCTCGCGAATGCTTATGAGAGTTGTGAGTCGTTTGTGCGAACAATAATACAAGTTGCAGATAACGGGGTCGTTATTGTCGACAACATTAGGCTATCTGAACCCAAATCGATGCAATGGCGAGCCCATACCCCGCTCGAAGTTGTTATTAAGGGGGGGAGTGTTGATTTGTACCATGAACAAGAAACTTATTATCTTGGAATGATGAGTGATCCTTCTTGTGTAGTTAAGTTAACAAGTGAAATTGATGACGGTGATGGTTTCAAAGGGAATGTTGAATCTGACGCTCAGAAAGATATTAAACATCTAGAATGGTTCATAGAAGAACAGCAGCAACATCAAGTGGTTATGAGTTGCTTAAAACAACCAATAGATTACGTGTTAACTGACGAAAATACTTTGATACTTGCCCATGCGGGCCAGTCTTTTAAGCTCAATGTAGAAACTGGTGAGGAGATCACTCCGTAAAAATCAGGTGACATAAGTATTTTATGTCACCAATTTTCTAAAGATTGTCTTTTGATGTCGCGATAGCGGGAATGGAGTTAAACAGATAACCATCAAAATTAGGGTCGGTAAAATCAGAAAGCTCTAAAAGCCTAATCTTCACATGTTCTAGATGTTGCCACATCGCTTGCTTGGCTTCGATTGGGTTCTTGCGTCTCATTGCTAGCAAAATAGCAGCATGATCATCTAGCCACTCTTTCCTATAGTCTTGGATCTCGATATGTGTATGCAGTATCTTCCACATAGGGCTAGACTCGCGACGTTCCCACGATTCCTTTAGAATATCGACCAGCACAGAATTCTGTGTCGCTTCGGCAATACACTGATGGAACATTCTGTCACCAACCGGATTTTGGACATTGTTTTCAATTTCGCGGCGCTCAATTTCTAGAGCTTCACGCATTTTTTCGATATCAGCAGGGGTTGCTTGTGTTGCAGCAAACTCAGCAATACTGCTTTCCAATAACTGTCTTGCTTGAAGCATTTCAAAAGGACCTACATCTTCATTTTGTGCCACTGTTGATGTAGTCGGTAAGTTAACGATGTACACTCCCGAGCCTTTCTTTACTTCAACGAGTCCCTCAAGTTCCAGCATGATGATTGCTTCTCTAACCACAGCTCTGCTCACGGATAGACGCTCAGCAATATCTCGCTCGGGCGGTAAACGACTTCCAATCGGGTAAAGACCATCAGATAGTTCTTTTCTCAAGATAAGACCGAGGGTTTGATAAGGGCGTTTGGGTTCGAAGTTGATCATGGAAATGCAGTGTACCTTTGGATCTGTGGTTTGAATTGAAAGTTTTCGCTAACTCGAAAGTCATTTTAAACGCTTATAAATGTCAATTCGAGTAAAAACCTAACTAATCCAACTCTAATTGTATCAAAGCGTAACGGTTCGTTGTGGTCACTTTTATGTACATGAACAAAAGGTTATCAACTTCGATATTAAACTTTCAAAAGCCATACAAGGAACGCGCTCATAGTTTTGAAGTGAGATTAAGCGTATTTCGTATAATCTTGAGTTTTTGATCAATAGCACAAGCCGTGAATAACCGCTATGTTCAATAGAGTTATATCACCTAACAAGTTGATATTGATAATAAACAACGGTGCTTGTAAAAATACAGATATAAACTTCAAGCCTAATCTGATTGAGAGTAAAAGGAACAACATGCACTACGACGTATTCAACGGAGACGCAGATGGCATAATCGCGTTGTTACAGCTGCGATTAAGTGAGCCAAGAGAGAGCGTGCTCATTACTGGTGTTAAGCGTGATATTAAGTTGGTCTCTCAAGTTGTTACTCAAACTATGGAGCCGGGTAAGCAAGGTGATGTTTCTTCCGTTACCGTTTTAGATGTATCGATGGAGAAAAACCTGCCTGCACTGCACTCACTGCTAGACGCAAACATCAATGTATTTTATTGCGATCACCACCGAACAGGGGATGTCCCAACTTCTAGTCATTTAGATACTCTGATTGATACCGCGCCAGAGAGCTGCACGAGCTTGCTGATTAACCAGAAGCTGAATGGTGCGTATGTGGCTTGGGCAATCGCAGCTGCCTTTGGCGACAATCTAAAAACGGTGGCGGCGCGGCTAGCGGATGAAAATGGATTCGCTCAATCTCAAAAAGAGTTTCTAGAAGAGCTAGGTACCTTGATTAACTACAACGGTTACGGTTCGTCACTCAGTGATTTGCATTTCACGCCAGCTGAGCTCTACGAAACCCTTTATCAATACCCGAACCCGTTTGATCTTTTGGATGATAAAGACTCGGTGTTTTATCGACTGCGAGCTGCTTATCAAAATGATTGCCAGCAGTTATCAAACCTTGCTCCTGTTTATGAAAGTGAAGTCGCACGTGTGTTTGAACTACCAGGCGAGACTTGGGCAAGGCGCATCAGTGGCGTATTTGGTAATGAAATCGTTAATCAAGATCCAAACCGAGCGCAAGCAGTATTAACGAAAAACCAAGACGGCGAGTCTTACACGGTGAGCTTACGTGCGCCATTATCAAATAGAACGGGTGCAGACGAAATTTGCTCAAGTTTTGCGACTGGCGGAGGAAGAAAAGCAGCGGCTGGAATTAATCAACTTAATGAACTTGATAAGGTGAATTTTATTTCACTATTGGATGCATATTATTCATCTGGCACTGACGGTTAACTGAAAAACTCCCGACGTATACATTCAAAATCCTACAAATTCTTGCTCCTATATTCCGTTATACGTGTGTATTGCTAGCACATGTATGATGGCTATATCCAGGCTGTTTTAGTGATATCACTCGCAATGGTATCTGGTCTTAGGTCAGTAATTACGGCGTATTTGGGGTGATTTTTGCCGATTTAAAGTTTATTTTTTCCTATCGGTGATTTTTTATATTTTTGGTTAATTATCTTAGTGAATTAAGATTGATTAAGTATTTTCATGGTCAATGTATTCGACCGAAAATAACAGTTTTTAGCATTTCAATTTGAATAAAAAGTCAAAGTCATATTGATTCTGATATTCAATCTGTGACTTAAAATCACAAGTTAAATCAAAGGTCATCTTTTCCTAAAAATTCCATTACTTCTCTATAAATATTCATGATTACAATGAATTGGTTCGGTTGTGATTGGCACAGCTGTTAAGTAAGGAAGTGGGACTAATGTTGAAACGTAAAGCTCTACAATTAGCAGTATCGCTCGGCATGGCGGCAATGTCTGGCGCTGTTTATGCGAATGGTTCAGATATGACGAATCCAGACTCTGGCGTGGTGGTTGGCTATTGGCATAACTGGTGTGACGGTGGCGGCTACCAAGGTGGTAATGCGCCATGTGTGACGCTGGATGAAGTGAACCCAATGTACAACATCGTGAATGTGTCATTCATGAAGGTCTACGATGTGGCTGATGGTCGAATCCCAACTTTTAAACTGGACCCAACCATTGGGCTTTCAGAAGAACAATTTATTGACCAAATCTCGGAACTCAACAAGCAAGGTCGCTCTGTGCTGTTGGCTTTAGGTGGTGCGGATGCACACGTAGAGCTAGAAACCGGTGATGAAAGAGCCTTTGCTGATGAGATTATCCGTCTAACTGAGCGTTACGGTTTCGATGGCCTAGATATCGACCTTGAACAAGCAGCCGTAACCGCAGCAAACAATCAAACCGTGATTCCTGATGCTCTTAAGTTGGTAAAAGACCACTACCGTGCTGAAGGTAAAAACTTCCTTATTACTATGGCGCCTGAGTTCCCGTATCTCACGACAGGCGGTAAGTACGTTCCTTATATCGATAATCTAGAAGGCTACTACGACTGGATTAACCCACAATTTTACAACCAAGGTGGCGATGGTATCTGGGTTGAAGGCGTGGGTTGGATTGCTCAAAACAACGATGCGTTAAAAGAAGAATTCATCTACTACATTTCTGATTCTCTTATCAACGGAACGCGTGGCTTCCACAAAATCCCACATGACAAGCTCGTGTTTGGTATTCCTTCAAGCATCGATGCTGCAGCAACCGGTTTTGTACAAGAGCCACAAGATTTATACGACGCATTTGATAGCCTAACGGCGCAAGGTCAACCGCTACGTGGTGTGATGACTTGGTCTATCAACTGGGACATGGGCACCAACAAAAACGGCCAACAATACAACGAGCAGTTCATTAAAGACTACGGCCCGTTTGTACACGGTCAAGTAACGCCACCACCAGTCGAGGGTGAGCCAGTTCTTAAAGGTATCGAAAATACGCGTGTTCTTCACGGCACAACGTTTGATCCTATGGATGGCGTGACGGCAACAGACAAAGAAGACGGCGATCTAACGTCATCAATCGATGTTGAAGGTTACGTTGAAACCAGTGTTATTGGCACTTACGTTTTGACTTACCGAGTGAAAGACAGCGATAACAACGAAACCACTAAAGCGAGAACGGTAGAGGTTTACAGCCAGAAGCCAGTATTTAATGGTGTGTCTGACACGACTGTTGTGTTGGGAACTGCGTTTGATGCAATGGCAGGCGTGACGGCGAATGATGCAGAAGATGGCGACCTGACAAGCACCATCACACACACTGGCAGTGTCGATGTAAATGAAATCGGCAACTACACACTTGTGTATAGCGTAACAGACAGCGCGAACCAAACTGTAACCGCTGACCGTAAGGTATCTGTAACTGATGGTTCTAACTGTGCTGCTGCATGGGATGCCGACACCGTTTATGTTGAAGGTGACCAAGTATCTCATGACGGTTCAACGTGGGGAGCAGGGTGGTACACTCGCGGCGAAGAACCTGGAACGACAGGTGAGTGGGGCGTTTGGAGAAAAGTTTCAGATTCTTCTTGTGGTGGTAACCCAGATCCGGGCGATGACTTAGAGCTTGCTGTTTCAGGGCTTCAATCAGAATATGCGCCAGATAACGGCAATGTTCGTTTAGATCTAACACTGACATCAAATGAAGCGTTAGATGTTACCGCTATGGTGATCAACAGTGCAGGTACTGTGGTTGAGCAAACTAAGGTTAACGTAACGGACAGCCGCGCCATTACCATAGACTTATACGATGTAGCGGAAGGGCAATATGGACTTGAAGTGGTCGGTAAAGCATCTGACGGTGAAATGGTGATGGTAAACGATTCGTTCGCTGTTAAAGACGGTGGTGGTACAACACCTCCTCCAGGTGATTATCCTCCATATGAAGCGGGCACCAACTACGCAGCGGGTGACATTGTGGTCGGCAGCGATAATGGCTTGTACGAATGTAAGCCTTGGCCATACACGGCATGGTGTGCAAGCGCGTCTTACGCTCCAGCAGATAGCCAATACTGGCAAGATGCTTGGACAAAGCTGTAGTCTGATAGCTCAACGCTAGCAATATAAAGTAGACGATCAAAGAGAGGCCATTGTGCCTCTCTTTTTTATGTTTAAACAGTTCTGACTTAGAGCTTTAAAACCCACTTAACCTTAAACTCTGCTCTGCATATTGCTCTAGATCAAAATAGGAGTGATTATCAATTGTATTACATGTTAAGAAATAGCACTATGCGCACATTGAATTTTATATATTGTTAATATTTGCATAATGAATCTTGCTCAAGTCGACCTCAATCTACTCGTTATTCTTAAACACCTTCTTGAAGAGAAGCACGTTTCCAACACGGCATTGGCGCTGGATATGAGCCAACCTACGGTGAGCCGATCTCTGCAAAAACTGCGTACCGTTTTCAATGATGATCTATTGGTGCGAGCGGCTTATGGCTATGAGTTAACGCCAAAAGCAGAAGCCATTAAGCAAGATCTCAATTCGGTCCTGACACGTTTAGAAAAGCTGGTACATGGCGATGTATTCGAACCGCAAAGCAGTGACAGTACGGTTCGCTTCTTTGGTTTAGTGCCTAATGTCGCGCACTTGCTGCCCAAGGTAGTTGCGGAGATACGTCAACAAGCGCCAAACATGACTGTTGATATCGACTCGATTCCTAAACGACACTTTGAGCCTCTGTTATCCGGTGATGCGCACTTTGTGTTGTCGACCCACGAGCCGTTAAGTTCAGAGCAAAATTTGTATCGAATGTTCGTGATTAGCCGCGATTACCGTTTGCTGATGAGTAAAAAACATCCTTTGGCGGACAAAGAGATCACGGTTGATGACTTGTTGAATAGCCAACTTGGTCAAATCTCACTGCAAGGGGATAAGAAGCTCTCGATCGAAAGTCGATTTAAAGATCTTGGCTTGATTGATAAGCAGCGCCAGCTGTCCATTCCAATTCAGCTTTCCAATTTTAACGTCGCGCCGGATATGGCAGAAGCAACCGACATCATCTTTCATTTACCGACACCTTTTGCTCAACAAGCCGCTACGCAAAGAGATCTTGTTTGTAAACGCGTGCCTAAAGCGTTGCGCCACCCATCAGAAGACGTCTACTTATACTGGCATAAGCGCTTTCATAACGACCCGATGTGTCGCTGGGTTCGCAATATATTCAAAGAGCTTTATACATAATCCATCTGCAGGGTGAATGAAAATTACGAATACCTATCGAGTTGGATATAGATCTCTTTCATTATTTGAATGGTGAATAACGAGAATCGATTTTTGGTATGAAACTTTCGTTGATAAGCGTGGTAGTTGGTTGTTTAATGCAAACCATTATCATTACCAATCACATATAAGAATGAATATCATGTCTGAGAGATCTCTTTTGATTCGCAAACCTCTTTTGGTTCGTAAACCCCTTTCGATCGCAGTCGCTGTTATTTGTACCTCACTTTCAGCTAACGTGTTGGCGCAAGAAGAAGCGCAAGCAACAGATGAACAAATGGTTGTTACGGCAACTCGTACCGAGATGGCACTAAAACAAGCGCCAGCTTCAATGTTGGTTATCACCGCGCAAGACATTGAAGACAGCCCTGGTATTACCTTGGCGGACATCGTTGCAGAATCAACGAGTGTAGAGTCTGATTTTGATAGCACACGTGCTGGCCGTCAGATGATCTCTATTCGTGGTATGGATTCAGATTACACTCTTATCATGGTGAACGGTCGTCGTTTAAGCTCTGCAAGTGCCATCATCCGTGGTAACGACTTTGACCTATCAACGATTCCTGCTGATTCGATCGAACGTGTTGAAATAATCCGTGGCCCAATGTCTGCACTTTACGGTTCAGATGGTATGGGCGGTACAATCAACATCATCACTAAGGCTCCAGAAAACGATTGGAGCTCTACACTGAGCATGGACACTTCATCTCCACTTGATGGTGATGGAGGGGAAGAGTATTCGATGGGCTTCACGACATCTGGTGCGTTGATTGAAGACGAGTTGTTTGCTCGCCTATCTGTTAACCAAACTAGCCGTGATGCTTGGCAACCCTATTCTGGTACGCATAGCTCTGGTTACGATCGTTCAGACATTACTGCGTTAGAAGAAAGAGAGACATTAAGCTTACTCGCGAGCCTGACATGGAATGCAACAGACAACCAAACCATTGATTTCGATTTTGGTTACAGTGACGACGAACGTGAGTCATCTGCGGAAAACGTATCATCTGTGATTGAGTCTGACACACGTGTTGTACGTCAGAGCCAAGCGATCACACATAGTGGTTTTTGGAGCTGGGGTGACACGCAAGTACGTTATTCACGTGAAAATGTGACAGATAATGATGCTGCGGACTCAGATACTAACTATAGCAGTGACATCGAAGAGCTGACTCAAATTGTTGAAGCTTCGGCGACCACTTATCTTGGTGATAGTCACACCGTAACGTTTGGTATGGACTACCAGTTGAGTGAATTAACCAACAAAGAAAACTTAGTCAATGGTACATCTGAAGCTTATCAAGGTGCGTTATTTGTTCAAGACCAATGGTTAATGACGGATCAACTAACGGCAACCATTGGTGGTCGTTTAGATAAGCATGAACTGTACGGTGAAGAGTTCAGCCCACGTGTGTACTTGGTTCATCAAACAACGAATGACCTGATCATCAAGGGTGGTGTGGGTAAAGCATTTAAAGCACCAACATTGACTCAAAATCAGACAGACTACACAGTTAATAGCTGTAAAGGCGTATGTGATTTACATGGTAATGAAGATCTTAAGCCCGAAACCAGCTTGAACTATGAGATCGCTGCGATTTATAGCCAACCTCGTTGGAATGTTGAAGGTGCCTTATTCCGAAATGAAATCAACGACCTAATTGATCGTGATGAAACCTATTGTGAGAACGGCGGAGTGTTTGAATCGGGTAAAGGTTGCGCTGATAGTTCAAGCTCAACTGGCTATGTGAATGGTAAGCGTACTTATACAAACGTATCAGAGGCTGTAGTTCAAGGTGCTGAGCTTACAGGCCAATTCCAAATTACTGATGAATGGGGTGTGTCTGGTAATTACACATTCTTAGACACTGAAGATAAGTCTACTGGTGACGAATTACTTGAGCGTTACAAGCATTCGGGTTTAGTTAAACTGAACTGGAGCCCAACTTACGATCTAAGTACTTTCGTGAGTGCGCGTTACCGTGGTGAACGTCAGATCGAAAGCGATCTAACTCAAGACGCTTACACAACGCTGAACCTAGGTGCTGTCTACAACGTGAATGCTTCAGTACGACTACGTGCAGGTATCACGAACTTAACTGACGAAGCTGTATCACAAGAGCTAGAGAGCATGGGCTATGTTGAAGAGCCACGTACTTACTACGTAGGTATGACAGCGGACTTCTAATTTAGAGTTCAGTAACTGATAGCTTGATACAAAAGAACCCACACTGGCTGATGCTCTAAAAGGAGAATGGCGAGTGTGGGTTCTTTTTTGATCTATAGATTTGGTTTAATTTGCCGTTTATCTATTAATCTAGATTTTGACACATGTGATCAGCGCATTACCGGACTGAGTATCCCAAGGAATCAGCTTGTCGTAATCGTGCTCGAAGATATTAACCTCGAAGTAGGGCTTCAATATCTCGATTAACTCTTTAAACGAGAATGCCACCATTGGGTGTTCATCATTCCACATTTGAGTTTCACCAGCAGTCGTCTTTTCGATGCTAAGCTTTAGCGCTTGCTTATCACCCTGACCAGAGTAATACCAACCAGAACGGAACGTGAAATCGTCTTTGTCTTGGTTTTTTGTGTGTCTAACAAACAGGTCGTTGCTGATCTTGTCTTTATCAACCACGTTAAAACAGAAAATACCTTTTGGCTTTAACGCACGATGCACACTTTCAATACACTCTTTAAGCTTCTCAAGGCCATCGTTGTAATGGATGGAATACAGGAAGCAAGTGATAAGATCGAGTGGTTCCGTGACCTCAAAGTTACTCATGTTTTGTACTGAGAACTTGGCTTCCGGGCAGCGAACTTCTGCGATATCTAACATCGGCTTGTTAAGATCTAGGCCACCGCTTTGGTAACCGAAATCAATAAAATGACGAACGTGTGGGCCAGTGCCACAAGCTAAGTCGAGGTGTGTTTTTCCTTCATTTCCAAAGATTTGATGGAGTCTAAGTACGCAGTTACTTTGCGCTTGGTAGTCAATATCTACACACATTAAATCATAGTAACCGGATAGGTCGGTATAGAGTGCGTTGGCGGACATATTTGCCTGCAGCATAAGCTGAAAAATTAGGGTGGCGCATCATATACCGAAATTGGAAAATCGCAATCAAATATTCGATCAATGAAAGCGTTTTATTTTCTAACTTATGGTCGTTTTAAATGAGACCGTTTAAAGGGATGTTTAAGCTGCCAACAACATCAGTACGCGTGTCATCGCTATTCACTTTGCCCTGACTACTTATTCGTTAACTAAAACAGGTGTTGCTCCCTCAATGCAGCGACCATACGGGCTTTGCGGAACGCTTTTATCACGAGACGAGATAGGAAAAATATGGTATCTAGGTAAACCCAGTGTGACATTTATAATTTTATGATTAATCAGTAATTTTACTGATTCAAACCGAGTTCTTGAAAAGGAAACAATTCAGGAAAGTGGGCTGTTGATAAAAACCAAATCACTCAAGCTAAATAAGCGAACTAAACAAGGAGAGTTGAAACAATGACATCAGCAATAAATGCACAGGGTTCAATGGAAAATAGAACAGCATTGGAAAGCAGTGCTTCAATAGAAATTAAGGTGGATGACTTGTCGGGTGGGGAAGTCATTGAATTACTTGAAGAGCACCTCGCTGATATGTACGCCACTTCGCCAGCCGAAAGCGTTCATGCACTGGATCTAGATGGGCTCAAGTCACCAGAGATTACTTTTTTCAGTGCTTGGAAAGACAGCCAACTACTTGGGTGTGTTGCCATTAAAGAGCTAAATACCCAACACGCTGAACTCAAATCGATGAGAACCTCACAGTTTGCTCGAAAGTCAGGTGTTGCGAGCCAACTTTTACAGCACGTATTGGATACAGCAACCGCCCGCCAGTATCAAACAATCAGTTTAGAGACCGGCTCAGAAGACTACTTTAAGGCTGCGCGTAACCTGTATGAAAAGTTTGGCTTCGGATACTGTGAACCCTTTGCTGATTATGTGTTGGATCCGCACAGCCAGTTTATGCGTATTGAGTTGCGTTAAGAGGCTAGCCTTAGATGTCGACTTACTTTGCAGGTTTCTCCCTTGGCCTTTCGCTGATTCTTGCGATTGGCTCTCAAAATGCGTTTGTTTTAAAGCAAGGGCTTAAGAACCAACACGTATTGGCAGTTTGTGCTGTATGTGCCATTTCTGACGCCTTACTGATTAGCTTTGGCGTGACGGGCTTTGGCGCAATCGTTAAGCAGTTCCCACAAATTGAGCAGTTCGCCCGTTATGGTGGCGCTATCTTTTTGGGTGTCTATTCATTCTTAAGCTTCCGATCAGCATTTACCGAAAACCACGCCTTAGAAGCCACGGCAGAAACTAAAGACTCATTAACCAAAGCGATTGCGATGTGTTTGGCGTTCACTTGGCTTAACCCGCATGTGTATTTGGATACTGTGGTATTGCTGGGGTCTATCTCAACTCAATATCAACCGGATCAAATGTTGTTTGGCGCTGGGGCGGTATCGGCGTCATTCGTGTTCTTCTTTTCACTTGGATATAGCGCTCGCTTCTTGGCTCCAATGTTTAAGAACCCGAGAGCGTGGAAGGTGTTGGAATTTGTCGTTGGCGTGATCATGGCATCTATTGCAATATCTTTGATTGTCTAGCTGCGCGTAATTAGGCTTCCATTTTGGTATAGGTGTTGAATACACGCCAGTAGAAAGCCTAACCTTACGTTTAATCTCACAAGCAGATGCAGTAAATATCGAATTCTTCGGCCCGAATGGTAATAGACTGGCAAGCCGTGATTTAGCGTTTAGCACAGTAACTCTGGGCGCTTCGTACAATTTTTGACGACCTCTGTGAAATAGCTTAAAGCTAAAGCTATGGACACCTAAAACCGCTCTAACGTTGAGCGGTTTTTTTATGTCAAAAATAACGATTGGTCACGCTATGGGCGGAGTTGGTCCAAAGCCTGAAATTAGTTGGTTTTCACAAGCTTATAAAAGGGAATTATCTCGACTATTTTGGTAGATTAAAGGTATTACAGACTTCCAGTGAGCAGCAATGAAGATTCTTCACACGTCCGATTGGCACCTTGGCCAAAACTTCTACAATAAAAGCCGCAAGAATGAACATGAACGGTTTTTACAATGGTTACTTGAGCAAGTTACAGAGCACGACATCGACGCGATCATTGTTGCTGGCGACATTTTCGATACCAGTACACCGCCGAGTTACGCTCGTGAGATGTATAACAAGTTTGTGGTCGATTCGAACAAGATCGGTTGCCAATTGGTGTTATTAGGTGGAAATCACGATTCAGTCTCTGTGCTTAAAGAGACACAACAGCTGCTCAAATACATGGGCGCAGACGTGATTCCTAATACCAATGAAGATCATGCGACTCAAGTTGTCGAACTAAAAGGCAAGAACGGCGATGTAGAAGCGCTGGTTTGTGCCATTCCTTTTATTCGCCCTCGCGATGTGTTGATGAGCCAGGCGGGTGTCACTGGCGTTGAGCGTCAGAAGCAACTCGGCGATGCAATCAAACAGCATTATCAAAGTGTTTATGATGCGGCGGTTGCTAAGCGCGCGACGTTTGCAAACAGCGAGCACATGCCGATCATCGCTACCGGCCACTTAACTGCGATGGGTGTTCAACAATCGGATTCGGTACGTGATATCTATGTCGGCAACCTTGATGGTTTTGCCGCTGATGGCTTCCCAGACGCAGACTATATTGCACTTGGTCATATCCACCGCCCACAAGTGGTGGCAAAGCGTGAATACATTCGTTATTCAGGCTCTCCAATCCCACTAAGTTTTGATGAACTTAAGTCTCAGAAACAAGTGTGTGTTGTTGAGTTTGTTGAAGGTGAGCGCACCATTTCTCAACTGCCTGTTCCCACATTCCAACCTCTAGCTGAAATCAAAGGCGACTTGAGCGAGATCGAATCTCAGCTTAACCAATACATAGGTTTAGATAGCGACCAAAGCGTATGGTTATCGATAGAAGTGCAAGCGCAAGATTACTTGTCGGATCTACAAGAACGTATGCGCGCACTGACCGAAGGATTGAATGTGGAAGTACTTCAACTGCGCCGAGCAAGAGAGCGTCGTAATCAAGCATTAGAGCAAGAGTCGGCAGAGACCTTATCTGAACTGAGCCCGATGGACGTGTTTACGAAGCGTATTGCCTTAGAAGAGTTTGAAACCGATTCTGAAAAAGCGCGTTTAGAGCGCATGACGGTGAAGTTCAAACAAGTGATGGTCGAAGTGTCTGAAAGCGCTCAAGCGCCCAATAAAGTAGAAGAGTAATCGTATGAAGATTTTAAGCCTAGAATTTGAAAACCTGAACTCTTTGAAAGGGCGCTGGAAGCTCGATTTTACCCAATCGCCGTTTGCAGAAAACGGTCTGTTCGCAATTACTGGTCCAACTGGGGCGGGTAAAACCACCATTCTTGATGCGATTTGCTTGGCACTTTTCCATCGCACACCGCGTTTGAAAAGCATTGCTAAAGGTAATAATGAATTAATGACTCGTGGTACGGGCGAGTGTTTTGCTGAACTGGAATTTGAAGTTCAAGGTAAAACGTACCGATCTAATTTCCACCAAAAGCGAGCGCGTGGAAAACACGATGGCGCATTGCAAACGCCGACCTGTGAATTTGCAGATGCCGACACAGATAAAGTGTTAGAGACCATGCTCACTAAGAAGATCAAGTTGGTGGAGCAGGTCACGGGCCTCGATTTCTCGCGCTTCACTAAATCCATCATGTTGTCTCAGGGTGAGTTTGCAGCGTTCTTAAACGCCAATGCTAACGACCGTGCCGAGCTACTTGAAGAGCTGACGGGCACAGAAGTCTATAGCCTGATTTCAGAGCGTATCTACGATCATTTTAAGTCGAGTGAAGAGTCGCTTAATCAACTTAAAGCGAAAGCTGAAGGTGTGAGCTTACTGTCTGAAGAGCAAATCAAAGAGCTGACCGCAGAGCGTGAAACGCTAGAAGTAGAGCAGAAGCGTTTAGCCGAGCAATTAAAAGAGTGGCAAGTGCATCTTAGCTGGTGGAAAGACGTGACCAAAGCTGAGCAAACTATTGCGGCCAGTGAGCTCGATCTGAAAACCGCTCAAGATGAACTAGACCGTAACCAACCGTCACTAGAGCGCTTGGCAAACAGTGAGCCGGCTGAAAAGCTGCGTCCAGTACACAAAGATTTAAAGCGTTGCGAACAAGAGGTGAACACTACTCAAGCTCACCTAGATAACAGCACCAAGTTACTTGCCGTTCGTGATGCAGAAATGCAAGACGCGCAAACTAAACTGACTCAAAGCAGTGCGATTGTCGAACAGGTAAAAGCCGAACAGCAGGATCAAGAGAAGATCATCGAGCAGGTTCGCCCGTTAGATAACCAAATTGCCGTACTCAAAGATAAGCAAACTGCGGCCGTTAGTGCAACGAATAAGCTTAACGAGCAACATGCGCAGCAGCGTAATCAACAGATTGTTTTAGTCCAAAAAACAGATGCACTGAAGCAACAAGATAAACTCAGCACTGAGTACCTAAATACGCATCAAGCTGACCAACATCTGGAAAAATACCTAGGTCAGTGGCAAGCAAAGGTCGAGCAAGTTCGTACTCTAGAGCGCCAGCATTCAGAGCAGTTGAATTCAGCGAAGCAAGCTTTGTCTGCAGTTGATGCACAGCAAACGATCATCAAATCTGCGCAAGACGCGAAAACAACGCAAGATAAGGCCTTAGCTAAATTGGTTGTGCTAGAGAGCAGTGCAAAGCAACAGTGGGAAGCATTGCAAGGCAACACCAGTGAGCAAGTGCTGAATGCGCAAAAAGATCTGTTGGAGTTTTGGAACCGCAATACGCACTCATTACTCGAGATCAATCGTGGTTTCCTAAATGCCCAGCAACAGCTGCACGTGAAAACACAGGCACATCAAACTAATACGGAGCTGCGTCGCAAGCTTTCGAAAGAGCGTGAAGTGCTGGCGGATCGATATCAAGAAAAAAAGACTTCGCTTCAACGATTGACGCGTCTGATTGCACAAGAAGGCGAGTTAGCGAAGTATCGTGCGGCATTGAAGCCGGGAATGGATTGCCCATTGTGTGGCTCAACAGACCATGCGATCGAACAATCACAAAGTTCGAAGGATTTGAATGCCCAGAGTGAGCTTGAGGAACAAGAATTAGCAGCGATTCAGAAAGAAGGCCAAGAGCATCGTCAGCAGTTAGATTCTCTTGACCCTATGATTGCAGCGCTGAACGATGACATTCAACGTGCGCAAGCGGATATTCAACAAGCTCAACTGAATTGGCAAGGCGTTGTCGGTAAGCTTCAACAGAGTTTATCAGATTTCGTTGGCACTGCTCCTGAATTGGCGCTGCTAACGATTAACGATTTAGGCAATGAAGCCACAGTCGCGACCTTTGCTCAGCAGTGTGAACTTCAACTAAGTCAGAGCTCGCAGCAACTCAAAGCATTGGCTGATGCTAAAGCGCATTGTGCCGAAGCTGAGAAACAACGCTTGTCGGTAAGTGTTATGGCTGACAAGGCGCAATCTAATCTCGAGTTGGCCGAGCAACGCTTAGCGGATCTGAATAAGCAAAACCAAGTCGCAAACGAACAAGTGGCTCAGATTGCTCAAGCGAAAGAACAACAATGGAACGCTCTGAAAGAGAGCATTGTTCAAACTTCTATCGAAGCGCCTGAACTTGAACATATCGATGATTGGTTTACTGCGAAATCGCAAGCATCAAGCACATGGCAGCAAACCAAACAGCAACAGACCGATATTGAGAAGCAACTGATTACTCAAAATGCCGAATTGAAAACCTTAGATGACAAGCTAAGCAGTGTTGAGAAAGAGCTCGCGACACTGACGCAACAGAGTGAGTCTTTAGTCTCAGAACTCACTCGTGTAACGGCTGAAAGAACAGAGTTGTTTGGTGACAAAGACATTCAAGCCACCAGCAATGCGATGAAGCAAAGAGTCACTGAAGCAGTAAATGCATTTGATGCCGCGCAGTTAGTGCTTAACCGCAGCGAACTTGAACATCGAACCGAGCAAACCAAACACACTGGTTTCTCGGACGAGTTAGTCAGTAAGCAATCGAGCTACACACAAGCGTCGAATGCTTGGTTAGAAGCGCTGAAAACTAGCCCGTTCGAAGATGAGGCTAATTTTGAAGCAGCGTTGTTAGATGAAGAGGTTAGAACTCAACTTCAAAGCCTGAAGAAGTCTTTAGACGAAGCGATTGTCAGTGCGCAAGCTAGGTTGAACGCCGCCAAAGCGACACAAGTGGATCTACTAAATCACGAAAATGCGAAAGCATGGCAAGAGCAAGACCAACAGCAAGTTGAAGAAGCGACGACTGAGTGTCAAAACGCACAGCAAAGCCATGCGACCAAGATCGGTGCAATTTCTGCCAATCTTGAAACGGATAGCCAGAACCGCAGTAATCAGCAAGATCTGTTTAAGCAAATTGATGAGCAACAAGTCGAGTTTGATGATATCTCTCGTTTGAACTCACTTATTGGCTCTAAGAACGGCGACAAGTTCCGTAAGTTTGCCCAAGGTTTAACATTGGAAAACTTGGTGTACCTTGCGAACAAGCAGCTACAACGTTTGCATGGTCGTTACGAGCTTAAACGTAAAGCCGACGATGGTTTAGAACTGCAAGTGCTCGACACATGGCAGGGCGATGTGATGCGTGATACAAAGACTTTATCAGGTGGCGAAAGCTTCTTGGTGAGCTTGGCGTTGGCATTAGCGCTATCTGATCTTGTGAGCTACAAAACCAGTATTGATTCTCTGTTCTTAGATGAAGGTTTCGGCACGTTGGATAGTGACACATTGGACATTGCCCTTAACGCGTTAGATAACTTGAATGCATCAGGCAAGATGATCGGTGTCATTAGCCACGTTGAAGCACTGAAAGAGCGAGTGCCCGTTCAGCTTAAAGTGACAAAACACTCTGGCTTAGGTGTGAGTGAGATGGAGAAGCAGTACAAGGTTGTCGCTTAGGTTGTTACTTTGGTTCTTGCTAAATTTATCTGCGCAGAAATAGAAACAGAGCTAGATGAAGCAGATCCCCGACTCAGTCGTTCCTCCTTCTCGAGGATGACGGAGTCGGGAGTAGTCACAAATCACTACGCAGTCACTCCTTAAAGTCAGGAACGAACGTCATAGAGAACTAGGCTTTGTTCGTATTGCCTTCGTCATTCTCTAAAGCGAGGTACGAGCGTAATAGGGAATCTCTAGTAAACGCAGGAAGTGGATGCTTCAAGAAGGGAACGGCCATGCACAAGAAACCCCATTTACCGACTAAGATATGTCCTGTTTGCCAAAAGCCTTTCGCATGGCGTAAAAAATGGCAGCGCTGTTGGGATGACGTGATCTACTGTTCTGAACGTTGTCGTCGTAATAAGTCTTAGTCCCATAATCTGAATAGATCAGGTCAATACTCATGATCTAAACCCGTTAACTCCAATATTTCCTTCCTTTGTCGTAATTTTGATGATCCTTTAATCGTTTCGTCATTCATTTCTCAAGTTAATATTTCTATCTGTAAGATAAGTGATGTATAAAGGCGGCATGAAGATACCTAAAAGAATACAGCCTTTAGTTGACGACGGTTTAGTCGACGAGGTGACAAGCCAACTCATGAGTGGCAAAGAAGCATCGGTGTACATTGTGCGCTGCGGCGATACGATCCGTTGTGCCAAGGTATATAAGGAAATAAGCCAACGCAGCTTCAAAAAAGCGACCGCGTATCGTGAAGGCCGAAAAGTCCGAAATAGCCGCCGCGCTCGAGCGATGGAAAAAGGCTCTGGCTTTGGTCGTGAACAACAAGAAAAGGTTTGGCAAAGTGCTGAAGTGGATGCCTTATATAAACTGGCAGAAGCGGGTGTTCGTGTGCCTGTCCCTTATGGTTGCTTTGATGGCGTACTGCTTATGGAGCTGGTCACTGACGATGAGGGTTACGTTGCACCACGTTTGAACGATGTGGTGATGTCAGCAGAGCAAGCGATCGAAGACCACGCCGTGATGATGACTTACGTAGTTAAAATGCTGTGTGTTGGTTTGATCCATGGTGACTTGTCTGAGTTCAACGTATTGGTGGATGAGTACGGTCCAGTAATTATCGACCTACCACAAGCGGTTGACGCTTCGGCTAACAACAACGCTGAGTGGATGCTGGCTCGTGACATCAATAACATCCGTGACTATTACGCTCAGTTTGCTCCTGAACTGGCAAAAACCGAGTATGCCAAGGAAATGTGGGCGCTGTACGAGAAAGGCGACTTGAAGCCAGACAGCAAACTGACGGGTGAGTTTACGGAAACCGACGACTTGGCTGATATCGAAGCCATCATGCAAGAGATAGACGCTGCGCGAATTGAAGAACAACATCGACGCGAGCGAGCTAAAGAAGAGAAAGAAGGTGTTGACGATACTAAGTTCAATTGGGCTGAATAATCGTGATGATCAGTTTTGATCTTTAGCTAGATATCAACCAAACGCCTTTTAAAACAGAGGCGTTCTTTCTAAATAAAAACCCAATGGAGCTTCAACTCTGTTGGGTTTTCTTTTTTAGCACTAATGAAAGACGGACACTCGTATCAACTACCAATTTAACTGTTCACCATCGTAAGCGTAGAAGTGCCCACTGTTATCCGGTGTGGCAGTGCGAATAATATCGACCAACTGATGGGCGACATAGCTTGACTCAAACAACTTACCTTCAGGGACATTGGTCTGAAAAGGCTTCGACAGAGCTGTGTCTGTCGTGCCCGGGTGCAGAGCCAACACGGTGCCTTTCTTAATGGTGCGTTGCCATTCGATCGACATGGTTTTGATGAACATATTTAGGGCTGCTTTCGATGAGCGGTAGCTATACCAACCGCCTAATCTGTTGTCTGAAATACTGCCAACCTTTGCGGATACCACAGCAAACTTTGGATTGTCGCTCGCTTTAAGTATCGGCGTGAAGTGTTTTGCTAATAACAAGCTGGGCAGGGTATTCACAGAGATGTTTTTGAGGAAAAACTCAGGGTCGATGGACGACAAGTTCTTTTCCGGTCCAAGATCTGGAGTGTGGAGCATACCCACGCAGTTGATCAGCCAATCAAGTTGTTCAAACTCAGAACTCAAGCGCTTAATATCAGCTTCGTCGGTGGCGTCGACTTTGTGCCAGCTCAAGCGATTGTTTTCTAGTTCCGGCTGTTGAGAGTGGTAAGTCGCGTCTACATGCACATCAAGAAAATCAAACCGAGAGAGCTCAGATAATAGGTGTTTAACCACAGCGAAACCAATACCGCCGCTCCCACCGACCACCAATATGTGTAATCTGAGTTGCTCCACCATTATAAGTTCTCCAAGTTTGTGATTCGTTGTTCAGCAGTATCGAGAATCGCTTGTTGTGATTGCTCATCCATGTTGTCCCAAGAGCGATATAACATGCCCATACGTGGGTTGCGGTTTAACGCATCGCGGTGCTGGTCCATAAAGCGCCAATACAAGCTATTGAAAGGGCAAGATTGCTCGCCGCTGCGTTCTTTTATCTTGTAGTGACAGCCTTTGCAGTAGTCACTCATGCGGTTGATATAGGAACCGCTGGCAGAGTATGGTTTGGTTCCGACGATCCCGCCATCCGCAAACAGTGCCATACCTCGCGTATTTGGCATTTCAACCCACTCAATCGCGTCGACGTAAATACCGAGGTACCAACTGTCTACTTGGTCAGGGTCTATGCCTGTGATTAAACAGAAGTTGCCAGTGATCATTAACCTTTGGATATGGTGCGCGTAAGCAAACTCAAGAGACTGGTCAATCGCATGCTTCATGCAGTTCATCTTGGTTTGTCCGTCCCAAAAGTAATGGGGCAGGTTATTATGTGCTGAGTAATGGTTTTTGTTGGCGTAAGCAGGCATGTTTGCCCAATAGACGGCGCGTATGTACTCTCGCCACCCCAGTATTTGGCGTACAAATCCTTCGACCTGTGCAATATCGATGCTTGGCTTATCTGGTGAGCTGTCTCGAAGACAGGATGCTTGGTAGGCCGACAGTGCTGCATCAATCACTTCGTTAGGGCTCAGCAGTTTACTGTTCAGCGAGAACGATATACGGCTATGATACAAGCTCCATTTAGAGTCGTGCTCTGTCGTCATCGCATCTTGAAACTGCCCAAATAACGGCAAGCAGACTTGGCAGAAATGAGCGAGTAGAGACAAGCTTTGTGCGCGGTTCACCGGCCATAGTAACTGGTTACCGACTTGACCAATGGTTTGTACTTGGTGACGTTCGATACGTTGCAAAATGTCGGTTATATCATTGGTAAACATCAGCGGCTGAGGTAGGTTTTCGATGTCTTGTTTCTTGAGCTTATTTCGATTGTTCGCGTCGTAATTCCATTTTCCGCCAACGGGCTTTCCGTCTTCTAGCAAAATGTCGAAACGTTTTCTCATTCGGCGATAGAAGTGTTCCATCATGATGTGTTTGTCTTTTGGAAACTGTTGTTCTATCTCCTCGAATGGAAAGAGGAAGTGTTCTGTATCACAACAACCTTTGGTCGCATTGGTCAGCTTGAGCTTGTTCATCTGCTCTAAGAGGCGATATTCATCTGGCCTTTGATATTCGAATTTCTCTGCGCCGAATTCGTGTACATAGTGCTTTAAAAGTGTGTCTAGGTTTTCAAATTGCGTTGTGTCGTCAAGAGTAAGGTGGAGTACTTGATGACCTTGTTCTTTGAGTTCGTTAGCGAAGTAACCCATCGCACAGAAAAACGCGGCCACTTTTTGAACGTGAGAGGCAACATAATCTGTTTCTTGTTTTAGCTCAGCAATGATGTAAATAACGTCATCGTTAACCTGTCTAAACCATGAATGCTCAATGTTGAGTTGGTCACCTAATACAAGTCGTACCGTTTTAAATTTCATAATGCGTCCTGGTTTGTGAGGCTTGTTGTGACTGCGTTACCGCCTGTCCATTGATTGATGAAGGCATGGTCTGGGTCGTACATTTCAGTACGTTGATTCAAATCGAAATGACGTGATTTGTTAATTATTAGACGCTTACGAGTTGATAGGCTGACAAGATCACAAATGACTACTCTAAGTGGGAAATAGGAGATTTCTATCAGGATGAGTGTGTTGAAGAGGATATCAAGCCAACCAATAATACCGATAGAGGTTGGCAATGCCGGTTATTTTTGAGTGTCGAACTGGAGCTTCTATTCCATTGGAACAACGAGAATATCGATAGGGGAAGTATCGATGATCTGTTTAGAATGGGAGATGAGCTTATGCCAAAAATCATGGTGATGGCCGCATAGCAATAGGTCAACGCCGTTGGCTTCGATGGCATTTTTGAGCTTATCGTTCAAATCACCCGTTCCCACGAAAATGTGCTTGATTGGGTGCTTGGCGTAGGCTTCAAACTCTTTCAAATGCTTAACGGCATCTTCATTGATGGGTAAATCACCGTCATTTCCCTGAATATCAACGAGCTCTGGATAAATTTCTCCATGCGTACCATCGATATAAACAAATGAAATGCCAGCCTCCAGTTTATCAGCGAAGAAGGTCGCTCTATCAATGATAATCTTGGTGTCGTCAGACAGTTCAAGTGCGACCAGAATATGTCGGTAATCCATAATTAAAGCCTCTTGTTGTGAGTTATGTAACAAGCATAGTTTCTGTTGACGCAAATGATATCGAAGAGATCTCATATTCCGTAAAATCATCATTCAATGTTCTTCTAAGCACTATCGTATTTATATCGCTTTGATTGGTAAGAAATTTACAAAAGGTTGATATAGTGGTTGAAGCGCTAGCTTATGCTGTTAGATAGGCTTGATAGTTCAATGCGCCAATAACGAAGAGGCATCAATGACAGCACTACTAACCATTCCCACTCGAACATTAGGTTTCGACTACGATATTGAGATCCGAGACTGGTCTCAAAAGCTCGTCGGCTTTCATGTGTTTGAAGATGGTAGACGACCGCTTGATGGAGGCATTGGGCTGAGCCTCAACCTTGTTGAACAGTTTGACGTGAATGGTCGTTGGCTAAATTCATTACCTGCGCGTTATCGTGAAATCACCGACGACTTTCCAGAATACCAATACCAGATGTTGTGGCTTGCTGCGAATACTTATGAAGCCGCGCAATTGCTTGAATTAAGGCCTGTTATTTTGGCTTTGATCTGCATGAAATACAGTGTCGACAACAAGAAAGCACTGGCACTAAGTCGCTTAGGGCAGAAGAAGATCCTTACCAAGTTGGGCTTAGACGGCAGCAAGGCGACACTCAAATTCATCGACAAGCTAGAGCTTCATTACAATGTTGGTGATGAACTCGACCACATTGTTCGCATTCTCGAGCCACTGCAAAGACGAGTTCTTAAGTTTAAGCATTACTCAAAAGTTGGATACACAGCCCTGCGTTTGGACCAAGTTCATCCATTTCTAACTGGTAGCAGGCTAGGGATTGCAATGGTGGAAGAGGGCAGACTTAACGCACCGTCGAAGATGGCGATGTTCCAAGATGCGATATTGCTAGGGCAAGATTTGGAGATGGATGATCCACTGCGCGCGATTACCAGTCAGAACTCTTTTGCGATGTTTGAACAACTCCATGACCGCTGGACGGAGCAACGCCAATTACGTCGTTTGGAGGGTAACTGCCCAATGGATAAAGACATCCCTTATCCCGTTCCTTTACTTGGCAATGACAACATTCATCCGCTCACGGATTATTACGACCTTGAACACGAAGGCATCGAGCAGAAGCACTGTATTGGCGTGTATCACAACCGAATCATGAGCGATCGTTATGTGGTGTTCCGTATGCTCAAGCCTCAGCGTTTAACCATAGGTTTACGCCGCGTCCCGAGCAAAGCATTTCCTTTTGAAATAGACCAAATCTGCGGAAAACGAAATGCACCTCCGTCGGAATCCGCTCGCCAAGTGATTCACGACTGGTTGGAAGCGAGTAAGCAGAAGTATCCTAAGCAATAACCATCCCAATCAATAACCATGAAGTAGAAGGAATACAGGATGTTTCAACAAGGCGATCTTTGCCCTCATTGTGGTTTGATTATTGTGATGCCTAAGGATCTGCAAGGTGAATGCCTAGGATGCGGCGAAGAAATTAATCAAGACCCAGCAGACGATTACGACGAAGAAGAGTAGCTTTACCTACACTTAGATTAAACAAGGCTAGGATAGCCGAATTACTCTCTTTAAAAGGACGGAAAAATGCAGAAAGTAATCTTTAGAAATTGCGATGAAAACTCACCTTATTGGCATGAGTTAGAGGGCTTATTTCAAAGTGAATGGTCTGATTTCAAGTTTAAAGATACATATAAAGAAAACGTACAACTCCCTCCAGTAATAACAGTACTTCGCGATAATGTGGTCATTGGTGGCTTGGCGTATTCCTATTTTCAAGAACCTCACCAAGTTCGTGATGTAGTGTGGATCAACGCTGTGTTTGTCGACCCTCAATGGCGCGGTCAAGGCATTGCCAGTGAACTGATTAATCGTGGTGTCAGACAGGTTTCTTCTGCAGTGCAAACTCAACTCTACGCGTACACCAATATCATGGGTCTCTACCAAGGGCTAGGTTGGTCAATCGTAAATATCGAATCAGAACCGAACCATAAAGTGATGAGTATTGAGCTTAATCGATAAGCTCGGAATAAAAGCCTGATATTAGTTTATCTGCCGTTCGAGTAATGAATTTCTCCCTTTCATCCATAATGCATAAACCTGTTAAATTTTCGTTGAAACTCATGCCGATATCGCCTTTAAATCAAACAACTAGCTGTTGATTAAAACGATCAAGACGATTTATTGCAGCAGTTGTTGAGCACAAAGCCTATATTGACTAGAATGACGCACTTTTTTTATTTACGTACATACAGGTAATGAACATGAGCGATACTAATTCAAGACCAGCTTTACCAGATCATCTTGCAGGCAACCCACGCAGCCCACACCACGTTGCTGAGTGTTTCGAATACCCAATCGGCATTCGTCTAAATGGTAAAGAGCGTACTGATGTTGAAGAATACTGCATCAGCGAAGGTTGGGTTAAGATCCCTTCTCCAAAAGCGCTAGATCGTTTTGGTCAGCCAATGCTTATTACTCTAAAAGGCACTGTAGAAGCTTTTTACATCGACGCATAATCATGTCGTGTGGCTAGCTAATACATCGACGCATAATCACGTCGTGTGGCTAGCTAATACTTCGAGTAATTAGCTAATGTTTGCTTAATTAGCCAACATCAAGCCACCAAGCGTTATTACCTAAAAGGGTCTAGAGAAATCTAGACCCTTTTTGTTTGCATTGATTTTAGCGAACTTCTTTAACCAATAGCCCAAACCACCTTCATAACTCCACAGATTCAACCAAAATTGTTGTTGGTTGATTTATGTTCGCTCGCTCTTTTTGGATTTATTCGTACTCGAAAGTTCTGATGTTTAATTAAACAGATACAAACAAAAATATGAAGCGCAGTCTAATTAAATGAAACTAATATGCTGTATTTAAAGTTATTTTTTGTTAATAACTACCTCTATCACAGAAATTAATCCTGAAGCACATACAATTCCCTTGATTTCGAATGAGCGCTAAATTTTTTCGTTCGAGCATTTAAATTCTTCCTTCGCCCAATAATTATGAGGTTCCTATGTTTGGAATATTCAAACCTATGGCGCATATCGATCGCTTGTCATCAGATAAGATCGATAGCACCTACACACGACTACGATGGCAGCTGTTTCTTGGCATCTTCGTTGGCTATGCGGGGTACTACTTAGTCCGTAAAAACTTTAGTTTGGCGATGCCTTATCTCATTGAACAAGGTTTTAGCCGTGGAGAACTAGGGGTTGCATTAGCGGCGGTATCTATCGCTTACGGCTTATCTAAGTTCTTAATGGGCAGTGTTTCTGACCGTTCTAACCCTCGTTACTTCCTCAGCGGTGGCTTGTTAATGTCGGCACTGGTGATGTTCTGCTTTGGCTTTATGCCTTGGGCAACAGGCAGCATCACTGCGATGTTTATCCTGCTGTTCTTGAATGGTTGGTTCCAAGGTATGGGTTGGCCAGCTTGTGGACGAACCATGGTCCACTGGTGGTCACGAAAAGAACGTGGTGAGATAGTGTCAGTATGGAACGTTGCTCACAACGTGGGTGGCGGTTTGATTGGCCCAATGTTCTTGTTGGGGCTGTGGGCTTTTAACGACGATTGGCGAACCGCTTTTTATGTTCCTGCATTTTTTGCCTCTCTCGTTGCTGTCTTTGTTTGGTTTACTGTAAGAGATACACCTCAATCTTGCGGCTTACCACCGATTGAAGAACACAAAGACGATTACCCAGACGACTACGATACGTCTCATGAGAAAGAAATGACGGCGAAAGAGATCTTCTTTAAGTACGTTTTCTCTAACAAGCTGTTGTGGTCAATCGCTATTGCCAATGCGTTTGTTTACCTTATCCGCTATGGCGTACTCGATTGGGCTCCAGTTTACTTAAAAGAAGCAAAAGACTTCTCTGTAGATAAATCATCTTGGGCTTACTTCTTGTATGAGTGGGCAGGTATCCCTGGCACCTTATTGTGTGGTTGGATTTCAGATAAGTTATTCAAAGGCCGACGTGCACCTGCAGGTATCTTGTTCATGGTTCTAGTGACAGTCGCTGTGTTGGTATATTGGCTGAATCCAGCAGGTAACCCAACGGTTGATATGCTGGCACTGGTTGCGATTGGTTTCCTTATCTATGGTCCTGTAATGTTGATCGGTTTGTATGCACTGGAACTTGCGCCTAAGAAAGCAGCGGGTACAGCGGCTGGTCTAACGGGTTTGTTTGGTTACTTAGGTGGCGCGGTTGCTGCGAACGCAATACTCGGCTTTATGGTTGACCATTACGGCTGGGATGGCGGCTTCATTATTTTGGTCGGCGCTTGTGTGGCTTCAATCATCTGTCTGCTTTACGCCTTCTTAGGTGAGCGTGCGCACCATAAACAAAAAGATCTCGAACGAGAGAGAGAAGCGCTAGCTCAGTAGTGTATTTACTGAATCACATCTATAAATAACAACAGAGGCAGGTATATCCTGCTTCTGTTTTATCAAGGGAAACAATAATGAAAACAACGTCACTGTCTCTGACCTTATTAGCACTAAGCTTATCTGCAAATGCATTAGCAGATCCTTTAGTGATTGCGCATCGCGGCGCTTCTGGTTATTTACCTGAACACACTTTACCCGCTAAAGCGCTCGCTTACGCAATGAAACCCGACTACATCGAACAAGATGTCGTGATGACCAAAGACGACCAATTAGTGGTTTTGCATGATCATTATCTAGACCGCGTCACCGATGTCGCGGATCGCTTTCCAACACGCGCTCGCGCAGATGGCCGCTACTACGCGATTGATTTTACGCTCGCTGAGATTAAATCCCTGAAAGTGACCGAAGGCTTTAACCTCGATGACCAAGGTAAAAGAGTGGCAGGGTACCCAACGCGCTTCCCAATGTGGCAGTCTGATTTTCGTGTCGCTACCTTTGCAGAAGAGATCGAGCTGATCCAAGGCCTAAATAAGACCTTAGGTTATGACGTCGGCATCTATCCTGAAATTAAAGCACCTTGGTTCCATCGTCACGAAGGCAAAGACATCTCCAAAGCGGTACTTGCGACCTTGCATCAATATGGTTACCTATCGAAAGACGACAAAGTGTATTTGCAGTGTTTTGACGCCAATGAACTTCAACGCATTAACGATGAGCTCATGCCAGTGATGGAAATGGATCTTAAGCTCGTTCAGTTGATGGCCTATACAGATTGGAATGAAACCATGACCTACCAAGGTGACAAAGCAACGCCGTACAGTTACGACTGGATGTTTGAAGCTGGTGGCATGGAAAAAGTGGCGTCTTATGCGGAAGGAATAGGCCCTTGGAAGCCAATGTTGGTGGACGATGCATCGACCAAAGATAACATCATTATTAAACCGTTAATGAAGTCAGCAAAAGACGCGGGCTTAGATGTTCACCCGTACACGTTCCGTGCTGACCCAGGAAGAATCCCAGCTTATGCTGATAACTTTGATGGCATGTTGGATGTCTTCTACAACCAAGTCAAAGTTGATGGTGTGTTTACCGACTTCCCAGACAAAGCGGTCGACTTCTTGAACCGTTAATACCCCGTCAGTTACGAGCTATTAGTAACGAGATACTAAGAGCCAAAAGCACCGACTAAAGGTGCTTTTGGCTCTTCTTTCACTTTTTGGATCTCCTTGTACTGGCCTCGAAATCCTACCTATATTCTTCTTTCTCAGCCCACATTTTGATATTCACTCGGTTTACAGCTATAACCTGACTTGATAGGTTACTCCCAATGCAGCCAGATGCTTAATCTATAAGTGTTTATCGGCTCAACCTGATATTGAATTTGGAAAGATCATGGAAGAAAGAAGCAAAGCTTATCTTGATAGCTACCTCAACACATTACCAGCAGACGTTGCTTCGCAATACACCTCTTTTAGTGCCGACTATTACTGTGCTGATGAATACAACGCCAACCTCTGCGCCCAGTTAATTCTCAAGGGTGAAAAACAAGCGTCTTGCAGCCTTGAATATTGGTACAGCCATGAAGGCGAGACGAGACCAGTAGTTGGTCACTTGCAAGTTGTCACTGACTGGGATGGCAAGCCAGTTTGCATTGTAGAGATCACTTCAGTCTCACAGTGCAAATATAACGAAGTGACGGCGGAGTTTGCTGCTGCCGAAGGCGAGGGTGACAAAACACTCGAATGGTGGAAAGAAGCTCACTGGAACTTCTTCTCTCGTGAATGTGAAGAGCTCAAGATCTCACCAAGTGAAGACATGTTACTTATGTTGGAGCGTTTCAAAGTGGTTTATCAATAAAGGGTATTTTGTGTTTAGAAGATCGTGCTCCATAAACAGTAACAAGGTTGTCCATAATGAGCCTAACCGTCCGAGAAGTTTTTATAGGCTCGCTTAAACATTAGATAATTCATCGTATGCAGGAGGCAAGATGACAAAGCTAATCGAATTAACAGAAATAGTCTTATTCGACTGGGGCAATACGCTGATGGTCGATTTCCCAGACGCACAAGGGAAGATGTGTGACTGGGAAACCGTACAAGAAGTGAGCGGTGCTCGTGCATTACTGGCTGAACTCTTCAAAAATCATCAAGTCTATGTTGCCACCAATGCTGGTGATTCCAGTAAAGACGACATCATTCGTGCCTTTGAACGCGTTGGCCTATCTCAATATATCTTGGGTTACTTTTGTAAGGCGAGCATTGGCTTTTCTAAGTTCGAGTCGGGGTTCTATCCTGCCATTATTTCTAAGCTCGGTGTTTCACCACAAGACATCACCATGGTAGGCGACACCTTAGAGAAAGACATTTACCCAGCACTTGAAGCGGGTTTGAATACGGTGTGGTTGAACTCGGAAGGAGTTGAGCTTAAGTCACAGCATCCAGGTATCGTCCAAGTTCAAAGCCTAAGCGAACTGTTGGAGAAACGAGATTAACTCTCTGATATTAAGTTCAGATAAAGCGCTTGTCTGTTTTGACGCCAATCTCTCATCTCTTTGTTGTTTAATCCTCTAAGCTAACTCTAGTTTCTACTATGAGGGCTAGGTTATGAGTGTCGAACGTCACGGAATATCGGTTGGAATTGAACGTGTTAGCGGTGAAACCATCGTTGTGTTCAAAGCGAAAGGCAAACTCACACACGATGACTATCAAGCAATGATGCCAATTCTAAATACCACGCTAGAAGAACTCGATTCATCTAAACTCAAGATGCTGGTCGACATCTCCACCTTAACAGGATGGGAGTTACGTGCAGTTTGGGATGATTTTAAACTGGGATTAGAGCTCAATTCTAAGATAGACAAGATTGCTATTTTCGGCGATAAAAGCTGGCAAGAATTCGCTTCAAAAGTAGGGAGCTGGTTTGTGTCCGGTGAGATTAAGTCATTCGAAGACCATGACTCTGCGCTTAAGTGGCTAGTCGATTGATACTATTCGCGGGCAGCTAGAGAGCAGTTCGTAAACATCGCCAATGACAGTTGATGAGCATTGTCTCGAACGCTGTCATTTTTCGTTTTGGTTATGATATTTCCTATTTGATTCAATAGAGTATATTCCTTCCAGCGTGTAACATACCCAGGCTTTGTTTGGTCGTGACTAATAGAATAGCGCGGCCAGATTCAGTAATAACGAGAACTAAAACAGAAATAAGGTCTAACGACATGCATAAGGTAATTGATAAGCTGGCTTGGATATTCATCAAAGACGGCAAGTTGTTGATGGTGAGATCAAAAGGCAAAGAACTGTTCTATCTACCGGGTGGTAAGCGTGAAGCTGGCGAAAGTGATGAGCAAGCACTGGTTCGCGAAATCAAAGAAGAGATCTCAGTCGATTTAGTGCCTGATTCCATCAAATACGTCGAGACGTTTACAGGCCAAGCTGATGGTAAAGCGGAAGGCGTATCAGTGCAATTGACTTGTTATCTTGCTGATTATACAGGCGAACTGTCTCCAGATGCTGAAATTGAAGAGCTTAAGTATGTGGATATCAACGACAGAGCGGTATGTTCATTGGCAGCACTGGTTGCGCTTGATTGGTTAGAAGCGAACCAGTATTTGGCTTAAGGTTTTAGCGGCTACTAGCTAATACTGAAGATTGATCTTCAAAAGATCATCGCTTACGAATAGCTTGAAGGGCGGCTGTCTTTCATCAATAGGTCGAGTTTCCTTTGAGCTTTCTTCGTGTTTTGTAAATCCACCACCTCAATCATTTCACACTCATCTCGTACCATCTCATTAATTAGGCTTGGGTAGTGTCGGCAATCTTCTGGTCGGTCTAAGTAAATGCTACATGTGTACTTGGCTTGAGCCTTGGTGTCTTTCGTCGGAACCAGCTCCAGAAAAGGGCAGCGAGTTAAACGTTCGCCAGATTCAGGGTCGAACCAGATCTCGCTTCCTCGAACATATTCAAAGATGTCTGGGTTGAACAACTCCCACAAATCGATCTCTTCTTGAGTCGCGGCAAGGTCGCCATCTCCGTATTTGATACAGCATTTTCCGCATTGATTACAATCTTTCATTATCGACTTCATAAGTTGGTGAGCTTTTATCATTTTACCACTGATAGGCGTGGCACGTTGATTTTGTTGTTCATGGTTAAGCCGTTACGGGCGGGAACTTGGAATAGCGGTACTTAAAATCAATTTATCTATGAACCGCCACTCCAATCAAAGCTGTAAACAGTGATACAATTTGCGCCTCTCACGTTATTCAAACAAAGGCATCAAGATGAGAACCGTATACACCACCGAAGGCAACATTAACGCAAAGAAACAAAAAGAGGCTTACCCAAAGCTCGCTTTATGTGACAAGTGCGTTGGTGACTATGTGGTTATCGAGCAAGGTGAACGAACTTACAAGCCTTGTGCTAAATGTGGTGCCGACGATTAATGCGCCTTGATAAATACCTATGTAAAAGCACTGACCTAACCAAGCCTGAAGCGATTGAACGCATCCATAATGGCGAGGTGAACGTAAACAGTGAAACAGTCACCGATGAATCGACTCAGGTTCATGAAACCAACGCCATCTTGTTTAATGGCATGCCGCTTAAATTGCGTGAATTTCGATACCTCTTAATGCACAAGCCTGCGGGTACTATCTGTTCTAATGTCGATGAAGTTTATCCTTCACTGTTCAACTACATCGAGATAGACAAAGCATCAGAACTGCACATCGCAGGGCGCTTAGATGCCGACACAACAGGCTTAGTCTTGATTACCGATGATGGGCGATGGTCATTCAACATCACTCTGCCAACCAAGTCATGTAAGAAGGTATATCGCGTGACATTGTCACGAGACATCAAAGACGATGTCGCTGATAAGTTTAAAGCGGGCATTCAATTGCAGGGCGAACAAAAGCCGACGCGTCCGGCAGAGCTCGAGGTGATTACCAGTAAAGAAGTGCTGTTGACCATTACAGAAGGCAAGTTTCATCAAGTAAAACGAATGTTTGCTGCGGTCGGGAATCGAGTTGTTGGCCTACACCGTGAACAGATTGGTGACGTTCGTTTGGATGTTGAAGCAGGCCAGTGGCGTTATCTAACTAAAGCCGAAGTCGACTCATTTCAGCAAGACTCTGAATAAACACCGTAACCACTTAAAGCGTTAAGCGTGTCAGCACAAGAACATCAACACTATAAGGATGTAGGATGGAAAACCTCAAAGTCTCAGAAATTAAGTCTTTCGTGCCCGCGAAAGACTTCGATTTATCTAAGCGTTTTTACCAGTCAATCGGCTTCGAAGTGATGTCTGAATTTCACGATATCGCCTATCTACGACACGGCAGTTGTGCGTTCCTTCTGCAAAATTTTTATGAATCTGCGCACTGTCACAATTACATGATGCACTTGCTGGTTGAAGACGTAAAAAGTTGGTATCAACACATTCAAAACTCTAATGTAGTGTCGGAATTTGAAGTCAACGTTTCCGAGGTTGTTGAACAGCCTTGGGGAATGCTTGAGTTTTGTATCACTGACCCAAGTGGTGTGATGTGGCGTGTGGCTGAAAACATCAGGCCGCGTTAATTCATCCAACTTGCATTAAGGCCAGTGAAAACTTCAAATTATCCATCTGTTTCTTTATTTATGCCGACATAAGGCAATGATCAAATAGGTTCAAACATGGATATAAAGGCTAAAATGCACAGCCAAGACGTTTACTACTGTGACGACGTTGATTTGGTTGCTGAGCAAACTCAATGCTTAGAAGTGCTATACGATTTCAACCATACTCGCCCGAGCGAAGGTGATAAACGACAACAAATCATGAAGCAGTTGTTCGCCGAAGTCGGTGAGGGCTGCTACATTGAACCACCATTACATGCGAACTGGGGGCGTCACACGCACCTAGGCAACAACGTATACGTGAACTTTAATCTGACTCTGGTCGACGACACAGACGTATTCATCGGCGACAACGTGATGATAGCGCCTAACGTGACCATTGCCACTGGCACACATCCCATCAGCCCAGAACTCAGGCTAAAAGCAGCGCAGTTCAATGTTCCCGTTCGTATTGGTAACAACGTATGGCTTGGCGCGCACACAGTCGTACTTCCCGGTGTCACCATTGGTGAAAACTCAGTAATAGGCGCAGGCAGCATCGTCACCAAAGACATCCCGGCCAATGTCGTCGCAGTTGGCAACCCATGCAAAGTGATACGCGAAATCAACGAGAGCGACCGAGAGTATTACCACAAAGATCGCCGCATTCCAGATGAACTAAAGTAGGCGGGTTTTCACACGCCTGAAATTAGCTGTGACATAAGTCATTGCTATGCAATGGCTTAGTTGCATATTGCTTGCCTATCTTAGAAACTAGACAAAATTATTCTGGAGTTAAGTGCAGAATTTTTCTGTTTGATAGCTGTTATATGTACAGGGAGTTTCAATGAGGGGTTTTCTCAAAGGGCTTTTATCTTATCTTGTTGTGATCTCGGTAGCTCTGCTAATTTCTCGCAATTTTTTTGATTACCTATCCACAATAGACTTGGTTGACTACATTGCATATAGCGGGGTTTTACTTGTTGTATTGGCAGGCATTACATTTGATGGTAACAATCTAGCTAATCAAGACTTTTTGTCGTTAATGATTCATCGTGAACTTGTGTCCCGAACCAATGACTTTCAAGACGAAACTAATAAAGTAAGTTTTGCAGTTAATGTCGGATTGATAGGAATATTTTTACTTATTGCTAGTGGCGTAATGGCTTGGCATATTAGTAAGTAAAACATATAACAAGGTGCCTAAATCTGAATCGTAAACGCGTGCCGAACTCGCTTCGCTCAGACATGACACACCCACTCACAGCGTAGCTAAGCGTTATGCCTCGTATTTCTTCCAGAGTTAAAGCAACTACCATATCTAGTCTTAATAGTTTGTTTAGGTTCACGGTGCCTTTCTCAACTATTTGGTAGAGTGACATTTCAATGAGCATGGAGGTTTTGTAATGGGAACTGTAATCGGTTTGGTGATTCTAGCTGCTATAGATTGGTATCTTGTTCGTAAAACAGGGCTTCATATTCATAAATGGATCTCTACAAAATATGCCGCGTATCTGTCGGAGAAGGGAAACAAAAAATAACCTTTCTTATTAAGTCATCGGTATAAAAAGCGTTATCTGCTATTCATTTCACACACTGCAAAGATTGGAGGATTCATGAAAGGTAAAGGAAAGTGCCTATGTGGCTCGGTTGAGTTGGAAGTAGAGTACGCCAGTAATGAATTGGGGGCTTGTCATTGTAGTATGTGTAGAAATTGGTCTGGCGGTCCAATGTTAGTCATTGATTGTGCTGATTCCGTCAAAATATCAGGTGAATCAAATGTAGTGAGATATAAGTCGTCCGATTGGGCTGAGAGGGGGTTCTGCGGTAAATGTGGTACTCACTTGTTTTACTTTTTAGTGCCAAATAATCAGTATCATCTTCCTATCGGATTATTGATGTCTGGGGATGACTACAAATTAACTCATCAGATATTCATCGACGAAAAGCCCGGATACTACGAATTTAAAAATGAAACTCAAAATATGACTGGCGCAGAAGTATTTGCCCACTTTGAAAGTGGAGAGTGATCACTGGGTTTACGGTGCGACGGTTTAGGTTTGGTGGTTCGTCGTTGCTCAGCGTGAACTTATTTCCGTTGGGCAATGTGCGATTCGTAAATGAATCAAAAGGGAACTATGAAAATAACGACGCTGGTTGATAACTCTCGACTGGATAACAGGAAAGATTTAGCCGTTGAGCGCGGACTATCACTGCATATTGAAACTGAATCGCTAAAGATCTTGTTCGATATGGGAAGTGGCGATACGTTTTGTCAAAACGCACCATTACTGGGTATTGATATTAAAGATGTAGACCTCGCTGTCATATCACACAGGCATCATGATCATTGTAATGGCACCGCTGATTTTGTTGCTCATAACTCTAAAGCCAAAGTGTTTCTGAAAAATTGCAAACAGAAAAGCTATCATTTCCGGACTTACTAGAAAACAGCAACGAGCGGTTAGTCTTCGTTAATCGTACTACTGAGATCGCCCCAAATGTCTTTGCTATCACAGATATTAGCGTGAAACACGAACAACCTAAGGGTAATAAATACCTTTATACACAGTCGGAAAATCGACGGGAGCGCGACTCATTTGATCATGAGTTACTGTTAGTGATTAAAGAGCCAGATGGTTTAGTTATATTCACGGGATGTGCGCATAGTGGCGTTCTTAATATGGTTGATACAGCGGTTACTCTGTTCCCAGGAGAGAGAATAAAAGCGGTTGTCGGGGGCTTCCATCTAGTGGGCTTACCATTGTTCAATAGTATTGGTGGCACAAAGCAAGACATTAGAGATCTTGGATTGACGTTGTCTCAATACCCCATTGATAAACTGTATACAGGGCACTGCACAGGCAAGAAAGCTTATGAGTTGTTGAAAGAAGTATTAGGCAAGCGTCTGGAAGCAATGCCGACAGGTCGGCGTATTCATGTGTAGCGTTGGTCAAACCTTAGATGGATGTTAGTTAGGTCACGATGAATAAACAAAAACTAAAGAACCTCATTCAACAAGTTCCTGAGCTAATCGATACAGCCAAAGTATGTCGTGAGGTGGGCTTGCCAAACTTCTATATTGCAGGCGGAGCTATCACTCAAATCATCTGGAATGATATCGAAAACAAACCGCTTCTAGACCAAGTCAAAGACTTCGATGTTGTCTATTTCAATAGTACCTCAGCTATCACCGAAGATGAGTTCAAAAACCGCATTCGTTCGCGGTTAAGTCATTGTGTCGACGTGGACGTAAAGAACCAAGCGACCATTCATGAGCATTACGCTAAGAAGTTCGGTTGCTTCATTCAACCATACGATCGTGTTGAACAAGGTATCGAGTCTTGGCTCTCTGCATTTGCTATCGGGTTTACTTTGAATGATTCAGGCGGCATCAAGTTGTTTTCACCATACGGTGTAGAGGATGCGTTTGATATGCTGATTAAACCGAATAAGCGAGCAATGACAGAAGAAAATTACAACAAAATGACCACTGGCTATAAGGCTCGATGGCAGCAAGTAAAAGTGCTTCCTTGGAATTGATCTATAAAGCTTTGTGGGATCGCTCTTAACATTGGGTATTTAATTCAGTTTGGCGTCAGTGGTAAATTTGAATCTAGTCTCAGCATTGTTAGTGACTTAGTTGTACGTTATGTGATTTGGAAACAACGAGGTCTGGTTTATGAAATACGCTCCAATTAAAGATGAAATTACGTTTGATGATTTCGCGAAAATCGACATTCGTGTGGGTTTAATCACCGAGGTTTCTGAAGTCGCTAAATCAGATAAGCTGATGAAACTCACCGTCGACTTTGGCGATCATCAGCGTTCAATCTTGGCTGGCATTAAACAAGAGCGTGAAAACCCCAAAGAAATCGAAGGTAAGCAAGCCTTGTTTGTCGTGAATCTACCTGAAAGAAAGATGGCGGGTGAAATGTCTCAGGGTATGTTGTTTGATATTGGTTATGAAGACAAATTAAATCCGTGTTTAGCTTGTCCTGAAGCCGAAATGCCTAATGGTGCTCGAGCTGGGTAACGTACACACTTGGATGTTGGAGTTGTTTTGGTCTTTGTTCGAAGTTCCAGATCCCAATGAAAATGTGGTTTGGGTTCAGCAAGCGCTCTCATTGCAGAGCAAACTGGCTTTATAGCGATTGGAACATCGAGTGTGGCAATTGCACGCAGTCACGGAGTGGATGACGGTACATAAGTGAATAACTGAAACAAAAAAGGATAAATAAATGCAGTTTGCGAAGGCATTTGAATACAAAAAGTGGGCAAATAGTCAGTTACTTGATTTTGGAGCGAGACAATTCTCAAAATTGCCGGAAAACGATGGCACATTTTTCGTTAGAATTTCAAACCATACGACCGTAGTGGATAGTCTATTCATAAGTCGAATTCTCGGTGAACCAGAAAAATATACTGCTGATAATACCGTTGAAACCCCTTCGTTTTCAGAGCTGCGTGAGAGAATGGCTCACAATGACAAATGGTTAGTGCAGTATGCGCTGTCGGCCTCAAAAGAAGAATTAGACAAGGTTATTCAGTTTAACTTCGTAGATGGTGATATAGGAACAATGTCTGTTGAAGAGATTCTTATCCACTTACTCACACACGGTAATAACCACAGAGGTATGGCGTCTAGGGTGTTGGCTGAAAACGATTTAGAACGCCCAAAGGACACATTTACCCGCTATCTGCACTTTGCTGAGCCATCACGTAGAGGTAGCGACGTGTTGAAAGAAAAGTAAAAGGTTATGTACTTAAGAACAGCACATACGCATGAGTTGGATGATATTTATCTCATGGGTTTTGATGTATGGGGAAGCCAGTTGTCGGTCGATGAGTATCTAGCTTCTTGTTACAACAGTGGTAAGTATCAGAAAGGAACTTGGTATGTGCTAATAGAACAGGAACAAATTGTGTCTTCTTTGATTGTTTATCAGAGAGAGTTTGGCCTTTTGGAAGGAAGCCGTGGGTTGGGTTCCATTGCAACGCCACCAGAATTAAGGGGCAAAGGCTATGCTTCAAAATTAATTAACTTGGTAAAAGATGAGCTATTCCAAAATCAAAATAGTAAGGCGTTGTTTCTGCATAGTGATATTGACAAAGAGTTTTATAGGCGACTAGGATTTACCGCAATTGAAGGGTCTGACTGTATGTACAGTACGAGTGATAACGCGGAATTCAAAGGCGCGATACCTGCGTATTTTTAATCGCTAACATTATATTTGTTTTTATGAAGAATAAATGGTCAACGGTTGAAGCTTGGTGTTTAATTTAGGGAATGAATGAGAGTTTTAATAGCAGGTGCCAATGGTTATATTGGTCGTCACATTACGAAGGCATTCGTAAACAGTGGTTTTGATGTTTTTGGATACAGGAGGGACAAAGGCATTGTCCCTTGTTCGGATTACATCAAAGACCTATCCACAGATTATGAAGATTACTTCGATGTGGTTATCAATTGCGCACGCCCTCACTGGTCAGAATTTTCGCCAGTTGAAATCGTAGACATTGAACATGGTTTGCTCACACAGCTTGATAGGTTTGCGTCTGAAGATGCGATAAAGATCCACACATCGGGAGTTTGGCTGTTTGGTCATGCATCTCAACAAGACCTTAAAGAGTTTAGGCTTAAACCTTTAAAGCCCGTTGAGTTAGACGTAAAAACAATTCATTCCGTGATTGGTACTAACTGGCATATCGTTTACTGCCCGAGCTTGGTATATGGCGGTGACAATTGCCAATTAAAGCGAATCATCGAATCGTATGCAAATCGAACCGTTAAGGTAGCTGTCCCATCCCAAGGGTATAATCAATACGTCCACGTCTATGACATCGCCAAATTCTATTTGTTGTTAGCGCAAAAGCAAACCTCAGAAAAGCAACATTTTATTGCAGAAACTAAGGGGTACAGCCCAGCTCATTTTGCTCAACTTTTATTAGAATCAAACGTGATTCGAAAAGTAGATGAATGTTCTTGGGTTGAATTCGAGGCTTTAAATGGCTGTGAGGTTGTAGATATTGAACAACTGAACCTCACACTTCCAATTAGCCCTTTTTTCAAAGCCAATGAACTTATCAGCGACTACATAAAAAGTTGGATGTAATGAAATCAATAACAAAACAATCAATTTAGCTTTCGTGTTACGGTGTAAAGTATCAGTGAGGATCTGAGATTGGCGAATGGTTATTGCTTATCGCAGCGTTCTCTATTTTTATCATAATCATTCAAGGAAGAAGCATTGTGAAATTAGCTCAGTTAAATATTGCTCTAGCGAAGTACGCTTTAGATGCACCAGAAATCAAAGACTTTGTCGATAATTTGGATCTTGTTAATGGCATAGCCGAAAGCAGTGAGGGATTTGTCTGGCGTCTTAAAGACGAATCTGGTGATGCGACCAATATAAAAGCGTTCGATGATCCGAATATGATCGTCAATATGTCGGTGTGGGATTCAGTAGACTCGTTAAAGAACTTCATGTTTAGAACTCACCATCGCGACTTCATGCGAAGAAAAAACGAATGGTTTCATCGTTTAACTGAAGATACGTATGTTCTTTGGTGGGTTGATGATGAACATATTCCGAGCCTTGATGAAGCAATCGAGCGGTTAGAGCATCTAAGAGAAGTGGGTGATTCGCCTTATGCATTTACATTCAAAACCAATTTTACTGAGTCAGAAGCTCCTAGATGAAGCACTTGCAATGTCTACACCTCGGTAATACGTTATATAGCTAATGTATTTTCGCAAACAAATAAGGGGGACACTGTGAGCACTTTGCCAGATGAAAACCAGAAACGATTTATTGCTGTTTTAAGTAAGAAGATGGATTTGGGAAGAACGCTGAATGTACTAGGGCATTTAAGTGTTGGCTTGTCGAATCAATTGAACGAGGGTGAAACCTGTTACGTCGACTATCAAGATATGGATGACGGCACTCACCCTAATTTGTCTCACTATCCTTTCATTGTTTTGAAAGCCGACAATTCAAACAAGCTTCGAAAAGTACGTGAAGAGGCTATTAGCCGTGGTATCAAATTTACCGATTTCACGAGTACGATGATCGAAGGTGGCTCCATCGAGCAACAGCAAAGAACTAAGCAAACCAAAGAAGCAGACTTAGAGTATCTCGGAGTATGCTTATTTGGTGACACTGAAACCCTGCGTGAATTTACAAAGAAGTTTAGCTTGTATAAGTAACTCACTTTAGTGGTTTAGCTATCTGCTAGTAAGTGCATCGAACATGTTACATAAGCCGTTAATCTATAGATAGGAAGTCAATGGAATACCAATTAGATATTGAACCTTCCGATGACGACATTAATGAAGTCCGAGGCGGGTTAATCAAACACAACACACCGTTTCTGGAAGGGATACCCAAGTCTCAAGTTGCGTACTACGCGATGGTGGAAGGCAACAAAGTTGGTGGTATTGTCGCTGATCTTTGGGGAAACTGGTTACTGATTAAGTTTCTCTGGGTCGATGATTCGATGAGAGGAAAGCAAGTCGGTAGTGCGTTGCTTGAACTTATTGAAGAGTATGCGAAGTCTCAAGGCTGTACGTCGTCACTGATCGATACATTAAGTTTCCAAGCTAAGCCTTTCTATGAGAAACGAGGGTATGAATGCCAGATGGTGTTAGAAAATTACCCTGTAGATTCCTCGCTATCGTTTCTCACCAAGTCGCTCGTCAAAAAGTAGCGTATTAAGCGCCCGTTTATACAAGGAGAGTAGATTGGTCAACATTCGGGAAATGGCAATTTCAGACTACGACTCAGTGATCGCGTTGTGGTGCCAGACAGAAGGCATGAGTATTCGCGATGCCGATTCGAAAGAAAGCATTGCGAGCTATTTAGATCGTAACCCCGGTCTAAGTTTTGTGGCTGAAAGCAACAACGAGATCATTGGCGCTGTGTTGGTCGGTACGGATGGACGTCGTGGGTATTTACAACATTTAGCTGTCTCGGCCAACTTCAGAGGGCAAAAGTTAGGTTGTAAGCTTGTCGCAGAGGCGGTCAACGCCCTTGCAGGGTTAGGTATCCCGAAGACCCACTTGTTTGTCTATAACTACAACATCAATGCTCAACAGTTTTACGAAAAATTGGGCTGGTTTCCTCGAGATGAAGTTCGAATGTACTCGTTTAATAGCTCGGATAATAGTAACGTTTAGCCTTAAAGGTTCGCGCTGGCTGAGCTTGAATTTGTAACAGATTCGCGTGCATCTTCCCAATATCAAAACAATCCTTGGAGTATTTAGAAATGTTGTTTTCTAGTCTGTCTAAACCATTGGTTCATGGCTCCGAGTTATGTTCTGAACTGGTCAATTTCTTAACCGAGCATAAGAGTGATTTCGAAGAAAAGTTAATCCCTGATCTGTCATACATCGATGATATGGCACATGTGGTGAACGGCATTAAAATCAAAGACGTTCTACACATCAATGCGAATCAATATCGAGTTCAATATTCGTTTGATTGGGAGTTGTTTCTAGGTTGTTCAGATAGGAACGAAACCGGTGTAGAGAATGGAAGTGTTCTATTCACGCTTGAGGACGATAACGTTCTTAATATCAACTTCCCAAACTACGGTTCTCGAGACACTAGCGATGAGCTCTAGTCGGTTCAGACTAACTTGTTTTATCCTGAATAATCGGTAACAACGAAGAAGAGGTAAATTTGAGTCCAATCGCTATCCTTGTCCATGTCCCAAATATTGAAGAAGGGCTGAACTGGTACCAGAAAGCATTTCCACATGCCGTTGCCATTTATCATCCAGATTCTGATTTTACAGTTTTGGATCTTAACGGGTTCTCTATTGAAGTTGTGCAAGCCGACAGTAAAGTTAATGCAGGTAAAAAAGGAACAGTACTGTATTGGTCAGTCGACAGCGTTGAAGAATCTCTTGTTTATTTTCAGTCAATTGGAGCAACGTTATATCGTGGTCCAATGGCCATAGAAGGTGGGCTAATCATGTGCCAAGTAGAGGACCCATTTGGTAACCTAATTGGCTTACGAGGTTAGAACTTCTCCCGCCTCTCAATAAGGGACTATGTGGTTTGTATAAAAAGGAACAACAATGATAACTATCGAAAGGCTTGAAGAATCACATGTGGCGTTAGTTCAGGCCATCCAACTCGCCGATGAACAGGTTAAGTTCGCTGGTACAGCTGCAGAGTTTTTATTAGACGGCAGTGAAACGACGCACTTGCACGTGATTAAGTCTGATAACGAAGTTGTGGGTTTCTTTAAGCTGGATATCGCTTACGCAGAGCACTACGAATTCTGCCCTGAAGGAAGCATTGGCTTGAGAGCTTTTGTGCTTGATAAAAACCAGCAAGGTAAAGGTTTAGGAACAGGCACGGTGAAGGCTTTGTTTCCGTATTTAAAAGCGAATTACTCAGCGTATGAGTCGATTTATTTAACCGTGAATTGCAAAAATCCCGCCGCATTCAACTGTTATAAGAAAGGCGGCTTCGAAGATATCAATCAACAGTATTTAGGTGGCGCAGCAGGCCCGCAATTTATCATGCGCGGTCGAATTGCTTAGTAATAAATTATTGATGAGAAACACCTGCACAGCTGTATGCAGGTTGAGAGTCTTAAAGAACACGAGAAGGAAATTTGATGAAGGTTCAATATCTTGAAGTGGTTACCCCAGAGGTCGATGTCGTTTGTGCAACATACGCTCAGCTCTACAACGTGAAATTCAGTGGTGCAGATGTGAACCTTGGTGGGGCGCGCACTGCAAAGCTATCTAATGGCGGGGTAATTGGCATTCGAGCACCGCTTCGTGAAACTGAAGAACCAACTGTTCGTCATTACACGTTGGTTGAGGATATTCAGTCTGCAGTAACTGCAGCCGAGAAACTAGGCGCCGAAGTTGCGGTGCCGCCAATGGAGTTACCACGTCACGGGATGTGTGCCATTGTCATTCAAGGTGGCGTCGAGCTCGGATTCTGGCAGTTATAAATGATGTATACCTTTTAGATTGTGACGGACGAGATACTACGATTTATGATGCGACACCTAGTGTCTTTACCTGCTTCATGGCATCATTCCACGCAGCTAAAACCCCAACAAGGTATGTTATGAAACAGAATATTGTCCACATTGCACTCGTGGTAAAAGACTACGATGAAGCGCTTGATTTCTATGTAAACAAGCTTAAGTTTGATCTCATCGAAGACACGTATCTGCCAGAAGAAGATAAGCGCTGGGTTGTTGTTGCTCCACCAAATTCAACCGGTGTGAGCCTGTTACTTGCTAGAGCTTCCAAGCCAGAGCAACTCGATTTCATCGGCAACCAAGCTGGTGGACGCGTATTCCTATTCTTAAACACCGATGACTTCTGGCGTGATTACGAACGTATGACGTCTTTGGGCATTAACTTTGTCCGAGAGCCTAAAGAGCAAGGCTACGGCACCGTTGCTGTGTTTGAAGATCTTTACGGTAACTTGTGGGATCTGCTTCAGTTAAACCCTGAACACCCTATGGCTAACAGGTAGAAAAGCTTAGTCAACAACCTTAATTCTGGTCATACGGATAGGCAGGAGCGACATGGAAGTCACAAGGTATCAACCCAAGTATTTAACCGCTTTACAGGCGCTCTATCTAGAATCAAGACAGGACACCTTTCATTGGGCTGATGCCGACGCTTTTGAGTTATCCGATTTCGAATTAGATACAGAAGGTGAGCAGATATGGGTGGCTGTTTCTGGCGACAAGGTTTTAGGTTTTGCCTCTGTTTGGGAACCTGAGAGTTTCATCCATCACCTCTATGTGTGCCCGCGAACGCTACGTTCTGGAGTAGGCTCTGCTTTACTCAATACCTGCAAACAACATTACACTGATCTGACTTTGAAGTGTTTGACTGCCAATGAACATGCTATTGGCTTTTACCAGTCGCAAGGTTTTGTTATCTCATTCACAAAAGGAGAGGGATTAGAGCGTTATCATTTAATGGAATACAGATAGCTGATATCTAAAGTTAGGATGTGAGCTACAACTTAGCTCTAAGTATTGAAAAATCAAATTTGAGTTCTTTGTTTACGGTGCAATAGATAATTTCAAATGGTAGCGTCATCCAATTCTGTTTCAATGTTTAGTCGTTACTAGAGGTCCCGAATGAATCAAGTTGAAGTTCTTTATGCCCTAACATAGACAGGATCTTAAGAGCTAACTTGTTTATTTAGATAGAAAAAAGGCTTAA